>JAZDDD010000221.1:0-2210 GCA_036679545.1 Gemmatimonadota bacterium
GGCCGCCTGCGCCTTTGGCTTTCTGTTCCAAAGCGGTGTGCCGGCCGGGTTGGCCATTCTCATCGTCATGGTGATCGGCGGACTTGCCGGTGCGCTCAACGGCTACTTCATCGCTCGCGTCGGTTTGCCTTCGTTGGTGGTGACTTTGGCGACGCTGATCGGCTATCGTGGCCTGGCACGCGTTCTGGTGGAGGACCGCAGCATCACCGGTTTCCCCGATTGGTTTGATGCGATGGGACAGCTTGGGCTCATCGGACCCATCCCGTTTGCGTTGTTCGCCTTCTTCTTCTTGTTCTCGATCTTGTTCGTCGTGCTGCACAAGTCTGGTTTCGGCCGCAAAACCTATGCCATCGGTATCAATCACGATGTGGCACATTTTTCCGGCATCGACACCGCAGCCCATACGATGAAACTGTTCATCGCCTCCGGGCTAGTTGCCGCTTTTGCCGGGCTTCTTTATGCGGCCCGCGTTGGCGCGGTCAGGGGCGATGTGGCCTTGGGCTTTGAGCTCGATATCATTACGCTCGTCCTGCTGGGCGGCGTCAGCATATTTGGTGGTTCGGGTACGCTCGTTGGTACGCTAGTGGCGGTGTTGATTGTGCTCAACCTGCGCAACGGTATGGCGCTCATGGACGTCACCGGTCACATACAAACCGGCGTCATCGGCGTGCTGCTGATTGCCTCGGTCGTGGTATCCCGTCTACGTCTTCCCGCGTTTCTTACGCCAAAAACAATTCAGGGAAACACGCAATGAAATCCGTATCCAACGCAAACACTGGTCGAGCAAGAATTGGCGTCGTTGGCATCGGGTGGTGGGCGACGTTCAACCACATCCCCACCATCCAGGCAAACGAGCAGGCAGATATCGTCGCGATCTGCGACCTCGACGCTGGGCGGCTACAAACCGCCGGTGACAAATTCGGTATCTCCGCCCGCTACACCGACCTCGTCCAGATGCTGGCGGACGAAAATCTCGACGGTGTCATGATCTCCACTCCCCATGTTGCCCATACGGCTCCCGCAGTGATGTCCTTGGAAGCCGGGTGCCACGTCCTGGTCGAAAAACCAATGGCGACCACGGCCGCCGACGGGCACGCCATCGCGGATGCGGCGAAACAATCCGGCAAAGAAGTGCTGGTTCCCACGGGCATGAGCTTTACCGGATTTTCCCACGCGGCTGCGAAGATGGTGCGCGATGGCCGCATCGGAACAGTCCGCCATGCTGTTTGTCAGATGGGTTCAGCCCTGGACGATCTTTTCTCTGGCGAGCCGATGCTCGAAACCACGGACCATCTATTCCGTCCACCTGCTTCAACCTGGGCCGACCCGAAAAAAGCAGGCGGATATGCGTGGGGGCAAATGTCCCATTCGCTTGGCTGGTTGTTCTACGTTTCCGATCTGCGATTCGAGAGCGTTTTCTGCATGACTGGGCAATCCAAAGCCGGCGTCGATTTTTATGACGCGGCCGTCGCGCGAGCAACCAATGGTGCCACCGTTTCCCTGTCCGGCTCGGCCACGGTACCCAAACATATAGGCATGCATATGGATATTCGCATCTATGGGACGGAAGGGATGATCGTTTTTGACAATGAACGTCCCCGTCTGGTTTTGCAGCGCCTCGACGGTAAGGACGAAACGGTTGCCATGTCTCGAGCCGACGCCGAATATGACGGCGAGCTTCCCGTCAATGTCTTTGCCGCTCTTTGCGCCGGAGAAACAGTCACAAACGCCGCCAATGCCGAAAATGGCGCGCGGGTGACCGAAGCATTGGACGCACTTTACCGCTCGGCGAGAACCAGCGAGCTCGCCACCATTGAAGGAACACAAAGTTAGAGGGGCGACAATAATGGCAAGCTATTCTTGGGTGCTCGAAGTGCGACCCGGTTATGAGGACGAGTACAAAAAACGCCACGACGAGATTTGGCCTGAAATGCTCGACGCGCTAAAACAATCCGGCATTTCCAATTACTCGATATTTCGCCATGGCCTGACGTTGTTCGGTTATTTTGAGACCGAGGATCTAAAAGCAACAATCGCTTTCCTCGCGGATAACGAGGTCAATCAACGCTGGAGCGAATACATGACACCGGTGATGAAAATCGATATCGACGAAACTATCGGTTTCCCGTTTCTGTTGCCCCTGCAATGGCATATGGACTAGAGACGCTTTGCACCCTGTTCGGTCGAGCACCCTGCCTAGCGCTTCAATC
>JAZDDD010000222.1:0-2744 GCA_036679545.1 Gemmatimonadota bacterium
GTCATCGCGGGTGTTTAAGTGTGCACGCACTTCTGCCACGACACGTTTGACGACCCGACCGTAAAGATCTAGTCTGGCCCGCGCGTCGGCTTGAGCACCTGCCCAGTTCCGCTTCTCGAATCGCGTTTTTGCCCGTTGAGTGATGCGGGAGAACGCAGTACGGTATTCGCCGAACCCCCGTTTGATCGTATCGGCACTCCTGTGCACCAAACTTTCCGCGGTCGGATCCGGACGTTGACGAGCGAGCTGTGCCCGTGACGGATTCGTCGATTGAGAAGCCGTATTCTGGCCCATTGTAACGGAGCCCCCCAGCCCAGGTTACCACCGGAGAAGGATGGCAAGACACATGCCCTAGGAGATGATATGGTTTTTGGCATACGCGTGACCAGTTTGGACAGTTTCCCGAGGCCGCAGAGTGCTCACCCGTCGTCTACATGCCGCCGATCGGCACAACGGTCCTGTTGCACCGGTACGGCGTGGTCCCGTCGGAAACGCACCATATCGGGTTCGCTCGGCTTGCCGGCTCGTTTCAGATTGATACCCTTAGTCGGGGACGGCTCGCCTATCGACACGTTCCGCGGGGTCGTGGCGCTGTCTCGCGGACGTATCCCGTCAGTCCGAGCGTAACGTCTCGATAGGATCGACTTTGGCGGCACGTCGTGCCGGAAGATACGATGCGACGAGCGCGACGAGCGTCAAAATCATCGACACCGAAATGAATGTTATTGGATCGGTGGAGCTGATCTCAAACAGCTGGCTCTCCATGAACCGCGTGACAACCAACGCGCCCGCAACACCGATTCCGACGCCGACAACAGCCATGGTCATCCCCTGACTCACGATCATCCCGACAACCTGTTTGGTTCTCGCACCCAACGCGATTCGGAGTCCGATCTCGCTGGTGCGCTGAGCGACCCCAAACGCCATCACACCGTAAATACCGATCGCACCGAGTAGCAGAGCTACACCGGCGAAGACCACCAGTATTGTCATGATGAAGCGCGGCTGAGCCACCGAAGCGCACTGATGGCGCAACAAATAAAGGGTCACCGTCCGTACGCACAACGATGGCCATGAATCGCGTGGCCCATGGAAAGTCCTGTAACGCCTGAAGACTCGGGAAGTAATAGATCGGCCGATGATCGACGCTAAGCCCTTGATACTTCACATCGGCAACGACACCGACGATGCTGCGCCAACCGTCAGCACGCTCCGGGGCACCAGCGAACCGAATACGCTTGCCGACGGGAGCTTCGCCCGGGAAGAACATCTCAGCCAGCGTTTCGTTGATCATTGCCACGGGCATACCCTGGACGTGATCGGACGCCTCGAACGTTCTGCCCTGCAACAAGGGGATTTGCATCGTCTCGAAGTACCCCGGTCGAGGGGAGGCGAATGGCGCGTTCAGGGCCACCTCACCGGGGCCAGGTTTCGGCCGTCCCTCGATTTCAAAGTCGCTGGCACCACGTCCGTGCATGATTGGCAGACGACTTATCGCTGACGCCGACTGCACACCCGAAAGAGAGTTCAAGTCAGTATTCAGCTGAGTGTAAAAATTGGTGGCCTCTTCGGGTGTATACGAGCCGCCTGGCAAAGAGAGTTGAGCGACGAGCAAGTTCTCCGACACAAAACCGGGATTTTCTTGAAGCAATCGCGAGAAACTTCGGATCGTAAGCCCGGCACCAACGACCAGGAGAACACTCAACGCCATTTCTCCGATCACGAGCAACCTGCGAAACTGAACACGCGACACTCCGGCCGTTGAGCTTCTTCCACCATCATGCATGGCTTCGCGTAAACCCGCCGACGCCGTCTGCCACGCCGGCAACAGTCCGAAAACGACGCTCGACAAAAGCGTTAACGTCAGCGTGAATAACAGGACCGTCACGTTCATGCTTACTTCACCTGTCCGCGGGATACTACTGGCACCAATCGCAAGGAGCGTCTTGGTTCCGACGAACGCCATCATCAAACCCAGAAGTCCGCCCACTGCCGACAACACAATGTTTTCGGTGAAGATCTGTTGTAACAAACGCCCCCGCCGGGCGCCCAGGGCGCTTCGCAATGCCATTTCTCTCCGTCGATGTTCGCCGCGCGCCAAGAGCAAGTTGGCCACATTTGCGCAAACGATGAGCAGTACGAATCCGACCGCTCCAAACACAAGTAGCAGGGCGGTCCGCACGTTACCCACCACTCCATCGATCATCGGTCTGAGAAAAAGGAAATGTCCCGTGTGAATGTCAGGAAAATCCCGCTCCCATTGCGACATCATCGTGGCGAGTTCTGCGTCGGCCTGAGACCGCTCGATTCCCGTTGCCAGCCGTGCAACGCCGTACGTGTCGTGACTCTGCCGACCGCCAGGATTGGCTTCGTCCAATTGATATGCTATCCACATTTCCGTTTGGGTCGACGGGAATGCAAGACGTTCCGGCATTACGCCCACGACTTCTGTCTGACGACCGTTGATTGATATCGTACGCCCCACGATGGCAGGGTCCCCCGCGAATCGCCGGTGCCACAGAGACTCTGAAACAACCACGACGCGATTTGCACCCGGAACATCGTCGCCCGCCGCCAAGGACCGGCCAAGCAACGGAGAAACGCGCAACACGCTGAACAGATTGGCTGTGACGGCAAGTGCCTGGATTCGCTCTGGATCGCCGTCTCCATCGATAACGTTCGCACCTAAAAACGAGTAAAGTGCGACGGATTCCATCGATTGATTTCCGTTTCGATAGTCGAGG
>JAZDDD010000223.1:0-3062 GCA_036679545.1 Gemmatimonadota bacterium
GGTGTCGAGTACGCTTTCATCTCGAACTGCGACAATCTCGGAGCAACCCTCGACCTACACATACTGGAATGGTTCGCTCGGAAACAGATCCCGTTCTTGATGGAAGTCGCCGATCGAACCGCGTCCGATCGAAAAGGCGGACACCTTGCCCGTCTGAAAAACGGTAGGTTTACGTTGAGGGAACAGGCGCAATGTCCGCCAGAAGAAGCGGATGACTTTCAGGATACGCAACGTCATTGCTACTTCAATACCAACAACGTGTGGGTCAATCTTCGGGCGCTCGATCGTCTCCTTCGAGCAAGTAGCGACTGTCTACCCTTACCCATGATGTGCAACAAAAAGTCATTCGAATCTCACAATGCATCGACAACATCTTTCTATCAACTCGAAACGGCGATGGGGTCCGCAATATCATTGTTCGACAACGCCCACGCCCTAAGAGTTGACAGAACTCGTTTCATACCCGTAAAAACCACCAACGATCTCTTATGTGTGTCTTCTGATCGGTACCAACTCACGGATGACTTTCACGTCGCCCCTGCAGCGCACGGGAGCGAGAAAGACATTTTTGTGGATCTCGATCCCAATTGGTATAAAAACATCGATCAATTCACGCAGAGATTCCCGTACGGTTCTCCCTCGTTGAAAAACTGTACGCAACTGAGGGTGTCCGGTGATGTCAGGTTTGGTAGGCACATCGTCGTGAAAGGAGAGTTCTCCATAAAAAATACCGGCAACGCTCCCCGTTATTTGGCGGATGGGACTGTCCTACACGCAAGCGCGTGATCGGGGCCGTCCAAAGACAATACCAAGAGTTACGAATCAGTTCTTGACGCGGGCACCCCTTGCCGCCCGCCACAGGCGTTTTGACAACACCCCCGAGACGGACGAACAATCCAGTTCGTAGCGCATAGGGATGTTGTACCGTTTCGCATCAACGTGCCTCGACACGGTGCACCTCCGCCCCCCCCAGCTCGCGCGTAAAGACCGTTGAGACAACGGTTAACACGATTCTCACAGTTGGAACACGAATTGCCACGACGTGCTGCAAACGCGTGAAGTCTTTCGGAAAGACCAGAAGTCGTTTGCAGGGAACTGATGTTCATGAATGAAAAAACCGTTGAGATGAAACAACATTTTAAAAATGCCGTACACGTGACGATCGTCACGGCGCCCGGCAACAACCAAGACATAAGATTTCCGGCCGGCATCACTCGTCAACCCCGGTGCAGGCAACAAATTTTTCAACAGTGAGCGTCTCCTTTTGTGATCACGAAGTCTAACTCCGACGTCCATCCCGGTCCGTACTCAACTGCGCCTGGCGGCTTGCGTACGACGGCACGCCGTTCCAGCCCATCACAACTGTTGTTGGATATTGGGTCGAAGGGCGTGTCCGTTTTGCCACGCGCACTCATGGTGGTCTGGGTTGCCGCCGCCTCCACTAGTTTAGCCGCCGGTTGGCCCTACTACACTCTTCCAATCAGCGCCCGACCGTATTCGGACTTACATGCTACGTTTTCTCCAGCGGGCACCATTGGACTGCTTTACGGTCTGATTGGAACAGCGTGCATGATGATCGGTGTGACGATGTACATCGCGCGCAAACGCGTGCCTTTTCTCAAGCGATTCGGCCCACTCAACTCGTGGCTGCAAGTACACATTTTTCTTTGCACCATCGGGCCGTTCTTCATCTTGCTTCACACCAGCTTCAAATTTGGCGGTGTGGTCGCAATCGCATTTTGGTCGATGACATTCGTTGCCGCCAGCGGGATCTTTGGCAAATACGTCTTCTCACATCTCCCAAAAACAATACAGGGAAATCTTCAGACACTGGACTCGGTCAAGTCTCAAAAGAGCACGCTGATGAAAGCGATTGCTCGTGACGCAGGCATTCGCACAAGCGAACTTCGCAAAGAGCTTGGTATCGCACCTCCTCGTGAACCCCGCGGAGTGGTACATGCATTTTTCCTCGCCGCTCGTTATGACCTGACAAGTCGGGTGCGTCGGCGCAGAATTCGACGCTTCTTAAAACAGCAAAACGTTCCTGACAAAGTTCGCAAATGGATTGGCAAACTTCTCAGCGAACAGATTACGCTCGAGCAACAGGTCGTTCTGCTGCGTCCATTCCAGCGTGTGTTTCACCTTTGGCATCTCATGCACCTTCCATTGTCACTCTTGATGCTCGTCATCGTGATTCTGCACATCGCGGTAGCCGTAGCAATGGGTTACGCATGGCCCGTCTCGTGATCAATCACGCTGCCGTGACGAACGGTGTGGCATTGCTCTCCGGCGCCGCCGTCGTCCTGGTGTTGCTCTCGGTCGCCGATGTGTTTCGTCGCACGGACTCGACCGGCAGCGTAGCACGTGCGCCAAGCATTGCAACCTCAATCCCCCTGCCGGACCAGCCTGATTCCAATGAACAGGTGCGGTTGGCATTTCACGCAGACATCGAGACCCTCAAGGCGCAGCTAGTAGATGATCCGGCCAATTTGGGGCTGTTACTCGAAATCGCAACCAAATTTCACGACGGCCACAAGCCTGTTGACGCCATTCGATACTACAAGGACTACTTGGCCATACGCGAAACCGATGAACAGGCTTGGCTAGATCTGGCCAGCTCGTATGCGGAGTTGGAAGATTGGACAGAGGCTGAAACCGCCACGCGACGACTCCTCGACGTGAATCCTTCAAACGCCTCCGCTCTTTATAACCTCGGAGCAATCCGCGCCAACCTCGGCGATTTCGATGAAGCGCGCAGACTCTGGGAACAAGTTCGCGACGAACAGCCGCAGGCTGCCGTCACCGGTCAAGCACGAGAAGCATTGATACGCCTAGCCAGTCTCCCTAGCTGAGTTGCGCATCGACAAAACGCTCAACCCGCTACAGTACCGCACCATGCGCGCCCTTACCGGCATAACCATCGTTGCCTTGACCGCACTAATGAGTCAGAACGTGAACGCACAAATCATCTCTCCTGGTAAACTGTCGTCGCCCCATGCCGCACTGGACGGTATCAGGAATTGTACGGCCTGTCATCAACTCCGCTCGCGGGGCATTGTTGA
>JAZDDD010000224.1:0-2198 GCA_036679545.1 Gemmatimonadota bacterium
TAAACAGCACAAGTTCTGACCCATCCGGACTCAACGATGGCGCAGCATTCAATCCAAAACGTTCGTCTGCAAACGTGAGTTGTTTCGGTGCGATGACCGTGGAGTCCACGACCGAATCAGACGGCGGCGTGAGGTGCGAGTACGCCAACTCGACGGCCTCTTGCCACTCGGCATTGATAGTGTCAGCCGGAATCCCCAACACGCGCTGCAACGCAACAGCTGCTCCTCCACCCCGCGCCGCTGAGTTTAGGACACGACCAACGACATCGTCACCAAATCTGCCGGCGACGTACGCCCAGAACGCCTGACCAAAGCGATACGGGAAAAACCTCGGGTCATTCAATTGCCGCATGTTAGGCAGTCTGTCGTTTGCCACGGCATCACGCAGCCACATGGCAGTATGTGGGTCGTTCGATCCCACCGAAAGGTATTCCGCCATACCTTCGATGAACCACAGTGGAAGCCGCAACGCCCGTGGGAAGTTGGACATCGTCACTGCGCCCCGGTCCTTGGCCGTCATGTCGAATTGAAACGCATGCACGATTTCGTGCCCGAGGACATGATCCGTCTCCGCCAAAGGACCCGCAAACGGCAACACGACGCGTCGTTTGAACACTTCGGTGGCTCCACCCGTCCCCTCACCGGGCGCTGAACCCAGCGTTAACGTTTGACGGAAGTGGGGATGACTGGCGTAGTAAACAATGGGTTGCCGCTCGTCAAACTCGTGATTCAGCAGGTTTGACAACCGTGCGTACCACCGTTCGGCCATACGCGCCGCTTGTTCGACCGCTTCGCGCTCTTCTTCGTAATAGTAGAGATCGAAGTGTGGCGTCTGAATTATCTTGAAATCGAACGAGTCATACCGAACGAGATTCTGGCCGAATCCGCCGGTTCCGCGGGAGGCACAGCCTAAGAAGACAAGCGTGACTCCAGCAAGGGCAAGTTTTTTCGCAGCAACACCCATCGTTCCTCAATGCGACGGTTCCGATTGTACGAACCCCGAACGGCGTGGGTGGTTCCCTCATCGACGTGCGGGTTGCGATGTGGCGCATCATCATCAGTCGAAGCAACCGGGTTACAAGCTAACCGGCCGATAGCATCTTCAGCACCATCGAGCTGAAACTCGTAGTCGAAATCGCCACCGACGTCGTATTTCACGCGAGCGACCAAACCGTGGCCGGCTCTGGCCAGAGTCGTCAACTGCTCGGCCGAACCGCGCGGAGCAAAGACAGAAACACCGCTGGCGCCCGTCTTCCAAGTTTCGAACTCCGACGCCGTGTGATCGTCCACGCGCCATCGCACGAGGGCACTGTCTGCCGAGAGGCCATCTGCCCTGAGAATGACTTCGACCTGAGGGCCATGGCACCGCCAAATCAACCGCCCAATTCGGTCGATAGTCTGCCCGGTCCTCACCTCGCGGGCATTCACCTCTGCGGTATAAACCAGGCTGCGATCAGCGTCGGTGATGGGATCAATGAGACGGCGATATCGCAGCTCCCCGACATGCTCGAGAGACTGGGCTGACACGCCGGCAGGCATGATGACTAAATAGATGAGTAAGACGTAACGCATATCAGAAAAGAAAGAGATCACTTTGATTATCGGACGCCCGGCCCCAGATCTCTAATCCGGTCACGGACCGATGAACCGCGGCAACCGTCGGCTTGTTACCACGAGACGAGGAATGAGCGTACTCGGATCGTCGTGTCAAATCTGTCCGACCGGGCAAATCGTGCGTAGGTTTTCGGGGTGATACCGGTCGTCAGTTGAACTGAAACAAAACACTGGGGAGTTCACATGAGGTACATATCTGCGGGAGCAATACTGGGAACCGTCCTATGCATAACGGCCTCCTCTTCCACGGCTGCCCAGGGTGTTGCGACCAAAGTCATGGTGCGGGTGACAGCGCACGACGCCAAGATCATCGGAACGGGAGTGGGTGGTGCTCGAATAACGGTCTTGAACGTCGAAACCGGGGATACACTCGCGATGGGTGTGCAAGAGGGTTCCACCGGTGATACCCAGGCAATCATGGTGGCGGCGCGAGAACGCGGAACGGTGGTGTACGACACTCCCGGCGCGGCCGGCTTTCTAGCAGAACTCGTGCTAGACGGACCGACGCGTGTTGAGATAGTGGCCGAGGGCCCCCTACGCACTCCACATGCAATGCAACGCGCTTCCAAAACGACGCTGCTCAT
>JAZDDD010000225.1:0-7258 GCA_036679545.1 Gemmatimonadota bacterium
GCAAGTTCCGGTCGCAACACTTTCACCGCGAACTTGCGATCGTGTTTCAGATCCTCGGCGAGGTAAACGGTGGCCATACCACCTTCGCCGATGTGGCGTTCGATCTTGTAGCGGTCGGCGAGGGCGGTCGATAGCCGGGCGGTAATCTCGGTCATCCGGCTAAGATGCGTGATGAAGGCTGCGTTGGCGAGGTGAGGACGGCCTCGTTGAGCCTCACTATTATGGAATAGCTCAAACCGGCTGTTCTAAGCCCGATCCCTCAACTCGTCCCTGTCGGGCTCCCGATCTACCAAAGCTCGAAGGTGTTCTCGGGCTAGAAGCAATAGGGCCGATTTGCTCACGCGATAACATTTCGATGACCTTTTCCTTGGAGTCGAACGCCATGACCAGGACCATCCCGTAGGACCGACCTCCTGCGATCACATCGCTGATCTTTACGCGCTTGGTATCCTTCGACCGCTTAATCGTTCCCCTCACCGACGATCACTCCGGATAGGTATAGTCGTAGAGATGCGTCTGCTTGATGACCAGCTGCGTGACGGGCTGGCCCGCAATTCCAAAGGACGCTTTGATTGTCTGTACCTCGCCCTCGGAGTGTAGGAGCCCGGTGTTGGTATCGATCAAGCGGAGGTTCTCGCTTTCGAACCGTGCATCCGAAATCTCGAAATGCGGCACCAACGCGTTGATGTCCGTATTGAGATCGATTGTAACACCAGCTTCTGCTTCAAGTGCGCGTCTCAGTTCTTCGTTGGCGGTGAGCATGTCCAAGAAAGCCTGGCCCATGCCAACAACTAACCCTCGCATGACCGTACCGAGTCGATCGGCGACAGTTTGATCGGTAGACGCATAGGTGATGAACACCTGCACGCATTGATTGGTCGGGCATTCGGCCGATTTCATGAACAGCTCGATACTTCCGCGAGCGGTGCCACCAACGGGTAACTGTACATCCCCCGTGGTCCTGAAAAGCGTGTCCAATTTGATTCGGCGTCCGACGTATTGACCGAGTATCATCCGCCCTTTCCACAGATTCGTCACCAATGCCACCGGGTTTTGTCCCGCGGCGCCGAGGGCAGAAAACACAACATCGGTCATTTCAGGAGAAAGCGACTCTCTCAAGTCGTCGTATGCCTGTTCCGCACCACGAACCCTTGTCAGTTGGCCTTGGTTATCCAGGTCGTACGTGATCGTCGTCCGCGAGAGCAACGCGCTGTACAAGTTCGCTCCACTTGCGGTTAGCGGCTCTTCCTGCAGGGGTGTTGCCACAACCGCGTAACCCCCAGCCGTCTTACGCAGATCATAACGTGTCTCGCTGGACTCAATCTCGGTCTCCGGTTGGGCCAGACCAGCGAGAATTTCCTTCTTAAAGATGTGCTTTTCCAGAAAACTCAAACGGTCCGGGGGCGCGAAGTTAAACGTGGCGTATTGGGCCTGCGCGTTTTTGGACCAGATCCCCAGCCCAAGCACGACGCCCAAGATGAACCCGCATATCAAGAATGGCGTGCTCCCTCCGACCCGTGTCTTTGAGTAAAAACGCCCTCGCGCCAGCGTCAACGTCTTCTCGAAATTCCACACCATTGCCTCATGTTTCGATGGACAAGAACTGAGAACAACCGCCCCAGCGGACGCTCCAGAACGTAGGCATCGAAGATCTGCGTAACTGTGACGAAAACGGAACCACTCGGTGCGATTTCTAGGTTTCAACCGCCGCATTGGTTCGAACGAGAGGTCACTGTATTCCGATTGAACTATAACGGTGGCCGCGGCTCTCGCTCGATAGAATCAGTCCGCCCGAACCAACCCGTCTCTCAAAGCCCGCGCCACCGCCCCCGCTCGCGACTGCACCCCCAATTTCGAATAGACACTGGCCAGGTGCGCTTTCACCGTACGTTCCGTAATTCCGAACTGACTCGCAATTTCCCGGCTCCGTTCTCCCCGCGTGATCGCCTCGAGAATCTCACGCTCTCTCATCGTCAATCGACTTCCCGGAACTCGTCGCCTGCCATCTCCCCCGTCGTTACAGGAATTCATCAACCGATCCATGACATCCGGCGCCAGCAACGTCTCCCCACGCGCCGCCGCGCGTATCGTCCGAAACAACGCCTGTCGGTCGGTGTCCTTCAACAGATATCCCTGCGCGCCCGCCTTCAACGCTTCCCGAACGAGCTGATCTTCGTCATACGTGGTCAACACGACGACAGATACATCCAATCGCTTCTCGCGAATCATCGCCAACGCTTTCAATCCATCTACGCCCGGCATCCGGACATCCATGAGTGCCACGTCTGGTGACACGTTTTCAATCAACTTGACCGCTTCCGCACCGTTCGCCGCTTCGCCCACAACCTCGAAATCGTCTTCGCCTTCTAAGATCATGCGCAACCCATCCCGCACGATCTCGTGATCGTCTGCTATCACGACCTTGATGCGTTCACCCATCCCGGTCGGCAGCTTTCTGACCCTCATTGCGGGAAGTTGCGTCACAACTGAACGTCAAGGTAGCTCCGTGACCAATTCGAGATTGGATCTGCAACGCACCGCCGACTTGCCGCACCCGTTCGCGAAGCCCAACCAATCCATAGTGCCCGTTCGAAGGCGTCGAGCTGGCATCGAATCCCACTCCGTCGTCGGAAACGACGACGTCGAGACCACCACTCAGTGACGCAACGCGAACTCTTGCAGATTGCGCGCGCGAATGGCGCGCGACATTGGTCAATCCTTCCGTCACGACGCACTTCACAACCTCAGCAACACGTCCGGTTGGTTCGCTATGCAATTGCACATCGATATCGCAGTGGATACCGCTGGCCGTCGCAAATCGCGACGCTTCTCGCCGCAGGACGTGGCCGAGTTCGCCGACGTCTTGGTTCTCGCGCAGATCGTGAATTGCACGACGAGCGTTTGCCAACGTCTCCCTGGCCCGGGACATTGCCTCACCAACGATTTCCCGCGCGCGAGCCGCACCACCTTTTTCGAGTTGCGAGTCCGCCGCCTCGAGTTGTAAGGTTACACCCACCAAACCCTGCGCCAAGGTATCGTGTAACTCCCGCGCCATGCGTTGCCGCTCGTTGAGGAGTGCGACCTGCTCGACTTGATTTGCGTACCCACTCAGTTCGCTTTGCGTAGATGACAGTTCCTCGATCAAATCTTTTGCCTCACGGCGAACCAACACACCGCGAACATGACTCACCAGATACGTTGCCATCACAATCATCGTGAGGATGGTCACGATGGTCATGACCTCTTGTGTCTCGGTAGGATTGCGACTCATGGCAATCAACGCCACCGTGCCGCACGCAATCAACGCAACAGGCCAACGACGGTGATAGAACACAACAGCCTGCGCGGCCCAGATGACGTACAATACCAACACGCTAGCCGCACGCCCGGAAGCCAACGTGAGCCCCACGACCAACCCCAACTGAGCAATCAAATAGACGAGCCCGATGTGCGACCCCGCACGGACACGACGCCCCATCAGATACGCCACCACGTGTATGAACCAGATACCGACAAACACCGGCAGCAAAAACGCACCGGTGGCGGAGGGCTCAACGGCCAGCGTAGAACCGTATCCGCCAAGCCCCTGAAGAACGAGCATACCAATTCCGGCCACAAGCGCCGCAACCGCGAACATGCCCGACAGGTTGTCTTCAGACCGAATCATCAATGCACATCGGAGTTCAATCTCACACGAGAAGTCGCCGGCAACGGGCAGCGGGTCGCTGGAGCTGGCAGCTGGCAGCTGGCAGCTTCTCAAAACTAGCACCCATCTTCCAACCCGCCCCTGTACCAAAGTACAATACCGCGACCATACCTTTAATACGATGCGGCAACACCGCCCACCCCTTACACTCTACGGTCCAATCAACCTACGAGCTTTAAATGGATTCGAAGAAGGTCCTCCGCATAACGGGCATCACACTGCTCTGGATTGTTACGGTGCTGGAAGCGCTTTCAATGTTGGCTGCCGGATCCGGCAAGTTCACCAACGCAGGGTTCTGGGCAAGGATGTTCGAATCCTGGGGCTACAACAGCAGTTGGTTCATGACACTCATCGGCGGCGGCGAAGTCGCAGGCGCACTTGGTCTTTTGATCCCCCGCATCGCACCCTACGCCGCCACGGGTTTGATCACGATCATGCTCGGCGCGCTGTTCACGGTGACGACCAACGACGCTGGTCAGCTTGGCATTTGGCCGGTGGCGATGAATTTGGTTTTTCTCGGTGTAATTCTGTGGTTTAGGCGGCCTGGGTGGATGTTGGGCGATGCGTGAGGGCGGATTGCCTGTTGATCTGCTGCCAGCTGCCCGCTGCCAGCTACCCGCTTTGATGAAACTTGGCGTCTCGTAAAGATGCGGAAGCTACCGGGAAGCCATGCCGTGGCTCTTAGCGGGCAGCAGGCAGCATGTGGTTTACACAAGGAGCATGTGCTCGTGTCAGGAAACCCTACCATTTAGACGGTCGCATGCCGTAACGCTTTTTGTGGTGTTGGTGCCGGCGCGTCGTTTTTTCTTTAACCAAAACGCAACGATCCTCGCAGGCACGGTCGTCGTGGTTGGAACGTTGGCGTTGATACTTGGCTAGGTGTACGACGCCAAGGCCGGTTTTTGCACCACAATCTGCCCGGTACTTCCCGTCGAACGGCCCTACGGCCAGCGGCCTTTATTCGATCTCGGCAACCCTCGCTGCCCCGCTTGTAACGCCTGTACGAGCAAAGGCTGTATCGACCTGTCGCCAGCCAGATCCATCGCCCAGGCCCTTGGCCGGGCCGATCATCGAATAGTGGTTGAAGTCCAGTTTTGGGGTCTTCGCCGCGTCATTCCCCGGTTTTATTTTCGGGTACTTCGCGACCAGCGATACGACCATCGCCTCGGCGGTTCGATATATCTGGTCGTAGGTCTTTGGGCCGCAGCGAGTTACATTGTATTCGCAACTCTCATCATGGGTGTGAGGCTTGCTGCGGCGGCGGCAACTACGTTACTCGCGGGCACGGCCGCCGCTGTATATTATTGGTTCGCGGCGCCGGCGATCGCCGAATCTCTTGGACTGCCCCGGGTGTTCACGATGGCAATAAGAATCGGGGTCTGGGACTCGTGGCAGTATGGTTCTTCCGACCAACCAATTGGCGGGCAGGTCTAACTCGGGTTGCAGGCACTTAACCACATATCGTGTCATGACAAAACAATTCGTTACCAACAAAGACGTATCTGTTCGCATGTTCCGGAGTGATTTCTTGGAACGGCTCACACTGGTGCACCCGGCCGTACCCCACATCGTGTTTGTACCGGTGATGGGTTTCATGATGTACGCTGGTTACGCGCGAGGGTTGGGACTGCTTTTTGGTGCGTCGATGTTCTTTGGGGGCGTTTTGCTGTGGACGCTCGTTGAGTATCTCGTCCACCGGTTCGTATTCCACGTTGGACCGGAAGTCGAAGAGCGCACACACGAGGTCATCCAGAACCTCAAGGAAGGCGAACCCGCCATACCGGCGTTGAAGGGATTTAAGGACACGAATTACTTCTTGGCGCACGGTGTGCATCACGACTATCCGAACGACTCACGACGATTGGTGCTGCCGCCAATTGTTTCGATCCCGCTAGCGTTTTTGTTCTATTTTGCGTTCCGTTTAGCACTTGGCGCAACACTGGCACCGGCGTTCTTTGCCGGATTCGTACTCGGTTATCTGATTTACGACACGACGCACTTTGCGGTGCATCATTGGCCACAGACGACGACCATCGGCAAGTTCCTCAAGAAGTATCACTATCAACATCATTTCGTCCACAAGAACGCGAATTTTGGTGTGAGTTCGCCGTTGTGGGATTACGTGTTCCGGACCAAATCGTAAGTCGGCTTCGCGGACGCGAATGACACAACCGGGACCACAAGGCCCGCGCCATACGGCAATCCGCTCAGTTGTTCAACGCACCCTCTTCTATCCACACGCGAATGGTTTCCAGCTCGTCGCTATCGAGTGCCGTGCGGGGCTCGGGCGGCATACGATGCCCAGAACCGCCTGCCGCAACCTGTGCATCGATGACTTTTTGGTACAAGTAGCTGGCGGAACTTTGACCGGGTGTCACGCGGGGCATCGTGGCCTGTACGGCTTGGACACCCACGATGTTCGTGTATGCCTGACCGAGGTTAAGCTCCATCCCAAGCTGAGAATTCGGCGCGATGTGACAGCCCAACGACGTACAGTTTGCAGTGAAGATCGGCTGTACATCGGCAGAGAAAGAGACGTTTTCAACCGGCGCGGTTGTTCCTCCATTTTCGCCGCAAGCCGAGATCAACACGGCTACGGAACAAACGAATAGATTGGTTCGCATCTTTAACCCCATCGGTCGGTACACTTTGTGTTCGTTGAAGTCTGCGACATTCCTCACCGTGAGGACACCGCCCGAATCTCACGACCCGGTTGTCGAAATCATCGCCGCCGAGCAAAGAACTCAGACAGAACCGTGCCACAATCGGCTGCCATGACGCCACCCATGACTTCCGGACGGTGGTTGAGCTTTGGATGTCTGAGCAGATCTTCAACACTTCCGGCCATGCCGGCCTTGGTATCGTAGGCGCCAAAGATCACACGCCCCACCCGTGCCAGCACAATCGCGCCGGCACATTGGGCACATGGTTCGAGTGTCACACAGAGCGTCACATCGTTTAATCTATCGACGTCGAGCACGTTCATGGCAGTTCGTATCGCCGTGAGTTCTGCATGACGGGTAAGATCGTTTTTGGCGATGGTTTCGTTGTGCGCCTCGGAGATTTGGTGGTCGTGGCGAAGCACGACCGCACCGACGGGAACCTCGCCAAGTCCGAGGGCGATGTTGGCCAGTGCGATGGCCCGGCGCATGGCAGAACGTTCGGCGTTGGAGATTGGTGGACGGGTCATTGGGTGGAAGCTACCAGCTGCCAGCTGCCAGCTGCCAGCTCTGGAAGCTACCGACTACCGGGTGCCCAGGCGCCCGACGTCATAGGGGCAAGGCTCCGGACACTTTTCCTCAACTACCCAAAAGCTGGTAGCAGGCAGCTGGTAGCTGGCAGCATAGAGGACTCTAATCCGCCTCTACTTTTCTCAGCGCGCCAACACGCTCAAAACTCAAACCGTTCCCAGCACGCACGTTCACCAGAATCATATCCCCCTCTTGGTATCCGCCTTCCAGTACTGTGAGCGCAATCGTGTTCTGGATCTCACGTTGGATAACACGCTTGAGTGGTCTGGCGCCGTATGCGGGTTCGTATCCGAGGTTTACC
>JAZDDD010000226.1:0-3475 GCA_036679545.1 Gemmatimonadota bacterium
GGCCGGAATGACGATCGACAAAAGTCGTTCGCTCAATCCCCATCGAATATTCGCGAAGTAGACCAGGGAAGTACCACCGGTCATCATCATGGCGCCGATGTCGTTCTCCACCATTAACCGACGCGCCTTGTCAATTCGTCCTTTGCGTTCTGCAACCGTGACAGGTGTTGGTTGATCGGCCATGGAGGCCAAACCTGCGATCGAAGCGGGCAAGCCATCTGCAGATTGCGATGCAGAAACGTTCGACTGGCATGCGGATCCCGCCACGACAGCCGACGAAACGCCTATGAACTCACGGCGTGTGATCATGTGATTGTCCTTCGGAGTGGAGCGTTTAGAAACAGCAGTGTCAGAGGTCCTCAACGGTCATACCGTCTACATCACCATCGATGATTTTCTTCCCGAAATCGAAGCAATAACGAATGGCGTCGAGTCGGTTATCAAATGTCGAGTCGTCTTCGAACGGCCTCAGGTTGGGGTCACCGCCACGTTGGCGACTGATCACGATGTATGTCTTCCATACCTTGGGTTCGATCCTTTGGGGATCCGCTTCGATGACGTGTTTTTTGTATTCCTTGATTTCGCGGGTTTGCCACATGACCCAAAGGATAGCACGAAAACGCCGTTTTCGGTAAGTCTGGGCGATTCGTGGAAGGGTAGGGTGCCAGCATCATAAACCCTAATGGGACAACACGTTACGTGACTGTTGCGACGTCGGAAACCGATAGGCGGACGCAGACTGACATACCTTCGTATAACCCGTACCGACCGAGAGAGGAGGGGGTTCGTCCCTTGCGTGACCGAGGCGTTTTGACCCTGTGTCGCCAGAGAAACCCACGCCATCGACGAATGGTTGGAAGAGGGAAATCGTACTGTTAGTCGGGGCGGTCGGATTTGAACCGACGACCCCCTGCTCCCAAAGCAGGTGCGCTACCGAGCTGCGCCACGCCCCGATCACGAAAGAATCAAACTAGCGAGTTATTGCGCAGGTGTCAGGCCAGCTTCCCCTGACCCTGAGCCTGTAAAGCCCGCGTCAAATCTGTGGCTTTCGACCGTAGCGGTATTTCGACACTTGAAGCAAGCCCAGGGGCCTCTATCTTGAAGTGTGGCGGCTGGCAGTGGCGAGGAGAACGAGGTTCATGGGCGAAAAAAAGAAGGATGAAGTACACCGGCGACCGGCAGAGCGACGCGAGTCGCTAGACCACCCGGGAATCGATCGGCGTGAAGCCGAGCGACGCGATGGCGCGGAGCGGCGAGCCGCTGAGGCGCCCATACGCCAAGAGAGACGTAGCGGAAACGATCGGCGAGAGAGCAGCGATCAGCGCACTGGCTCCGAACGCCGCACGTCCGGTGATCGACGAAAGGTACCGGAACGGCTCAACCGCGTGGCGGCCATTTTGCTTCCACCGGTGTTGGGCCCTCGCGATCCGGCCGAAGGGAGTCCTATCGATGATGTGCCGGCTGATTTCCACGACGAACGAGTGCGCGAGTCCTTGGCCAAACAATTGGGGCCGGACGGTCGGGCCGTCTAGCCGGATTCCAACGGAGGGCCACCGTTGCCGTTCGCTGAGCCACCGACTACGACCTCTCCATCGCCCTCTACTCCTCGGCCGGCCAATTCGGGATGTTGGCCGTAAATGATCAGATAGGCGCGCTGGCACTCTTCCTGATAAAACCGGTCGGCCTCGTCGATTTGGTCAACGGACGTAATGTCTTGGAGAGCTGAGCCAATGCGCCGATACGATTGCCCGCGAATAAGACGATAGTCGGCTCCATCAGCAACTGCATCGGCTTTCTGCCACGCTGAATAGATCGTGGTGGATTCACGGAGTCGTTCAAGGACCTTATAGTCGGGCGCGTTTACGCCGGGACGACATTCGAGAACGCCCGGTTCCAGGATAGCGGCAGCCTGGCGAAAACGGCCGACAGGTTGTGGCATGTGAGGCTTGGAGGTCAAACGACGCTGGTGACAACGACGATCAGTTTGATTCCGACGGTCAATGAGCACCGGTTCATCGCGGACGCGGCGGGGTCCTCGTCGACGGTCGAAGCCAGCCCTCCGGTCCCAGTTGGAAAACCGGTAACTATCCACCGCCTTGCGACGACTCCATCTTCGCATACTTCGTGTCTTCTCCCCCATGCCCCATCTTGTAGGCAAGGTGTGTTCCCGAAATTCCACTTGAAGGGGGGTCGAATAGTAAGTATCGGATGGGTTCCAGACAAACTGAAGCAGCTTCTATCGTCCGGGGCTCACAAGTCTCACGGTCAGATCAAGTTCGGCCAATGACGTTGCCGAAACTGCGCTTATGACGACCGACCAGGGCCGACGCGTCGATGCCCTTCTCGTCGAAGACGACGAAACGACCCGCGCCTTTCTTCAGGCGGTGATGGAGGGTATGGGGTACGCCGTCGAGGTGTGTGCATTCGCCGAAGACGCACTCGACCGATATCGCGAGAAATTCTTCCCGGTCATCGTCGTGGACTGGCTGATGCCCGAGGGCCGCATGGACGGGCTGGAACTGATCCGTCGTATCAGGACCGAACCGGGCGGCGACCGGTCTGCGATACTCGTCGTAACGATTCGTAGGCAGGCGGCTGACCTCGAAGCGGTCATGAACGCAGGCGCGGACGATTACATACCCAAACCTGTCGCACCGGAAGTGCTGCGGATCCGCCTTCGGATTGCTCAGGAACGGACTCGCCATCTCGTCGCTCGCGCGTCAGCCGAGTATGCGTTGGAAGAAAGCGAAACCCGGTTGCGCACCGTGGTGGCAAATGCGCCTTTGATCCTATTCCTGCTCGACCGCAAGGGAGTCTTCACATACGCCGACGGCAAAGGTTTGACCCTTTTGGGCCTGAGCCGTCCAGATGTTGTCGGTCAGTCCGTGTTTGATGTGTATCGCGACGTACCGGACATCGCCGCGCATGTGAGCCGGGCGTTGTCAGGCGAGACGTTTACTGCGGACACGACCGTCCGCGGCGTATCGCTCGAGTCGTGGTACGCACCGCTGGAGTCTGGTCCCGATCAATCAACGACCGGTGTGATCATCGTCTCCACTGACGTTACCCGGCGAAAACACATCGAGCGAGAACTACGCGAGAGTGAAGAGCGATTTCGCAGTTTCGCCGAGGCCGCGTTCGAGGGACTTGCTCTGTTGGACCGCGGACTTGTCATCGACGCCAACAGACAGATCGCGGACATGTTTGGGGTGGATCCAAAGGATGTGTTGGCCACACGGGCGCTCGATTTCGTCGCCAAGGAAGATCGCGTCCGTGTAAACCGTTACCTGACCGACAGCCGTACAACGCCATTTGAAGTGACAGCCGTACGCCGCAACGGCGAGAAGATACGCGTTGAAGTCCGACTGCGACCTCTAGCCGTGGGAGACCGGCTGGTCACGGTCGCCGCCGTACATGATATCACGCAGAAACGAACTGCCGAAGAAGAACGGAAACGACTGGAAGAACGGTTCCG
>JAZDDD010000227.1:0-2101 GCA_036679545.1 Gemmatimonadota bacterium
TTGTTGTTCTAGGGCGTCTTGGAGAACACTCTGTGCGGCCGGCCATTGGTTGCGGCCGATATACACTTGGCCAAGGACATGTTTCATGCGCACTTGCATGCTAGGTTGCTCGGCCAAATCGTCTATGATCTTTTGCTGACTTTGTTCCAGAAATGCCGCTACCCGCATGGTGTCTGCTGATGCGTCCACAGTGGGATCGTTTGTTTGGAAGAGATCGACGAGGACTTGCACCACCTGCTCGGCACGATCTCGTTCGCTTTGGGCGGAATCGCGCTCGCCGGCAATCGCGCGAGCTTGGACGGCGGTGACCGTTCCGAATCCAATGATGAGTGCCGCGATGGCGGCGACTGTCCCAACTCCCCATCGGTGACGTCGAATGAACTTCGTCGCGCGGTAGGTAAATGTATCCCGCGAAGCCTTGACCGGTTCGTCGTTGAGATATCGCTGGAGATCGTCGCTCAATTCGCGGGCGGATCCGTATCGCCGGTCGGGTTCCTTGCGCATAGCGGTGAGGATGATGTTGTCCAACTCACCTCGCAGGACCTTTTGCGTTGCAAGGTCCGTGGCCGAACTACTTGGTCGCACCGGATCCTTCGTCAGAATTGCTTCTTCCATTTCGCGACGTGTCGGCTTCGTCACGCCGTATGGATTTTTGTGAGCAAGGAGTCGGTACAGTAAGACGCCAAGACCGTAAACATCGGTCGCGGTTGTAACGGGTTCGCCGCGGATTTGTTCGGGCGCCGCGGTTTCCGGTGTCATCAAGAGTGCCCCGGTTTGTGTGTGCGGAAGTGTGAACTCCTCTTCAGTTTCGAGGAGTTTCGCGATGCCGAAGTCCAGCAGCTTCACTTCACCTTCGGGCGTGACGAGTATGTTGGATGGCTTGAGGTCGCGGTGGATTACCAGGTTTTGGTGGGCATATTGCACTGCGCGGCAGACAATCTGGAACAGTTGGAGCCTGGCCCGGAAGTCAAGCTGATTGTCATCGCAGAAATCGGTAATTGGCAGGCCATCGACGAGTTGCATGACGATGAATGGACGGCCCTCTGGTGTGGCTCCTCCATCGATCAACCGTGCAATGTTCGTGTGGTTGAGCCGCGCCAAGATCTGTCGCTCGGCCTTGAATCTGCGAATTGTTTCTGGGCCAGGCACCGGGCCAGAGACGAGTTTGATCGCCACTTCTTGTCGGAACTCGCCGTCTGAACGTTCGGCGCTGTACACCTCGCCCATCCCGCCTTGGCCGAGCAGGGCTTTCAATCGGTAGCGACCAATCGTTTGTCCGATGGCGGGTGCAATGGTTGGAGAAGACGTCGCGAATTCGAGACGTTTCTCGATCTCTAGCATTGGGTCGTCGCCTGCTGACTTCAACAGCGCCTCGATTTCGGAGCGTAACCCGGCGTCTGCGCCACACTCGATTGCCAGGTATTTCTCTCGGTTCTCGATGCCAGCGTCCAGGGCTCCGAAAAAGATGCGCTCTAGGATATGCCAGCGTTCGGTGTTCATCGGTCAACCGTCTTGTAAAAGGGGATCGCTCAAGAAATCGCGATGTTTGCGGTGCTGAACGGACACTTTTCTCTCGGTGGTCGCCGGGGAATCCGCTAGTCCTGATCCGCCTGAATCTCACGTTCCACTTCGTTGCGAAGCCAGGCACGGGCCAAGATCCAATCGCGCTGGACGGTTTTCCCCGAGACGCCAAGAAGGGCTGCGGTTTCTTCCACGGTGAGCCCCGCAAAGAACCGGTGTTCAACAACTGTGGCACCCCGAGCGTTGACTTTGGCTAATCGATCCAATGCGTCGTCTATGGCGAGCACTTCAACTGCTTCATTGTCGGTGAGGAGCCCTTCGACGTCCTGGAGCGGTACGTTGGGCACGCCACCGCCGCGTTTGTTCCGCTTCTTTCCGCGTGCCCAGTCCACCAACACCCGCCGCATTGTGTTGCCTGCGATTCCCAAGAACTGCACTCGGTCTTCCGCACGAATCTGTTTTTGTTTTGATAGTCGTAGGTAGACCTCGTGTACGAGGCCCGTTGCCGAGAGTGTGTGGTCTGGGCGTTCGAGATTGAGTTGGTGTTGCGCGAGCGCACGGAGTTCGGAGTAGACCAGCG
>JAZDDD010000228.1:0-2498 GCA_036679545.1 Gemmatimonadota bacterium
TATTCAGTAACCCCAAATTTGACAGGCACTTATGACCTGTCCCCCCGGGCACCCCCTGCCCCATGCTTACCCTAGGTTCTACCGAACATCGGCACGGTGAGGCGGGTCACTAAACACTTCATGAATCCCGTCGATACTCGAACAGGAACCAGACGGCGCATACCGATGACCTCACTGCAGACCTCTGAACGTCCAGCACCCCTGAAGCGTTGTAACCGCCACGGCGTGCTTTTCAACGAAGAGCTATACAACTCTTGTGCCGTGTGTCGAGCATCGGCCAATTCACCAAAACTGGCGATAAGTAGCTTGCTGAGTGGATTGGCTGGAATCGGGTTGATCGGGTGTGGGGTCGCGATTGCCGGGGGTCCCACCATGATGGCGCTGGCCGAAGCCGGCGATCGGGCGATGGCGGAAACGGCTCAGACGATGCGACTCGATCCCCACCCCGTGCGGATCGAGATTGAATCATTAGAAAAGTTGGTATACGGAATCGGACCGCTTGCGGACGAACCAGGACCAGCCATCCGGGCAGCAGCGGCCGATCTCGCTCAATCCGTCACTGAGCTAAACGGAGCGACCGCGTCCCTAATCGGACGGTTTGGCCGGGAGATCGAAGCGTTTGGCGCCCGGAGCGACCCACGACGATCCGGAGATCCGTCCTCCCACGAGTTGACGACCAGTGTCGACTGGGAAACCGTTCGGTCGCGTATATTCGCCGAGGCGCACTGGTACCGGCACAGCGGTTCCGGACGTGGCGAATAGAGAGTCAGCTAACCGACTGGCCAACCAGCTGCGTTGCGTCTGACTCCAGTTTCAAACCATCGAGCGCGTTGTGGAAAGCGTCAGCTGATTGCCAACGTTCTGAGGGTTTTTTTGCGAGCGCGATCAGAACAATCCGCGCAAGCTTCTTCGGTATGCCCGGATTGAGTGTGCGAGGATCGTCGGGTGTCTGATCGATGTGTTTCGCAATGAGCGCGTGGACGGTCGGCCCCGAAAAAACAGGCTTGCCGGTCAAACATTCGTAAAGCACAACACCAGCTGCATATATGTCTGTCCGCGCATCGACCTCTTCTCCCATGATCTGTTCCGGCGCCATGTAATCGGGCGTTCCGATCGAGGACCCTGCAGCGGTGAGCTGTTGGTCGCTGTCTTCGGTTCTCTCCGCAAGACGCGCGATGCCAAAATCCATCACCTTGAGAAAACCGTTGGGATCGACCACGACGTTTTGCGGTTTGATGTCTTGGTCCCCGGCTTTCGACTAATTCTTTTAGCGTTGTTCCCTGCACGTACTCCATGGTGATGTAGTACATGCCGTTTTCTTCGCCGAGGTCGTGTGTGCGAACGACATTACGATGAGTTATGCGTCGCGCCAACCGGATTTCTTGTTTGAACCGTTCGATGAGTGACGGATCATCCAGCATGGCGTCCGGTCGTAGCGTTTTGATAGCAACGGTTTCGCCAAGCTCGGTATCGCGTGCGCGATACACGACACCCATGCCACCGGCACCCAAAACACCGAGGATCTCGTAACGTCCAGCCAGCGTCCCACCGGGAGTCAGCACACGACTTCGCATATCAGTGGGGACCTTGACGGCTTGAATGGGATCGACGGGTGTTGATTCGTCGCTGAGGTCTACCGGCCGACTAGCCGTGGACCGAAGATAGTGGACGAGTTCATCCTTCGCCTTCAACTCAGACATCATGTCCTGGAAGGCCGACGCCAGTTGTCCGATTTCATCTTTTGACTGTACCGAGATGTCACCGGTGTATTGACCGTCACGAACACGATGTGTCATATCGACAAGACGCTTAACCGGCTTAGTGATTTGCCGAGACACGCCGTAGGATGCCGCAACGGCAAGAAGGAGCCCGGCAAGCGATACCCAGCCGACCGTTCGTTGAAACTGTGTGTAAGCGGCTAGTTCTTCGTCACGATTGCGCAGACCAACGTACCCACCCAACGGTGACCCGGCGGGGCTTCTGAGTGCGCCGAGGGCGCCAATGAGCGTGCGATCTTCAAAATCGAGGACAAGCCGTTCAAATGAAGAATCTCGCTCGAAAACAGCCGCAATGTCCCAGTCGCCAACTGCGGCAGAAACATCCGAGCCCGGAACGGTGGAAACCCTAACATCCGCCCGGCCCTCGGTGTCCAAAACAAAGAAAGCGACATCGGAACCGGTGTACGATTTGATTTCAGTAACAAACGCATCGTCCACATCGAGCGCCGCAAGTAACACACCGTGAATAACGGTGCGTTCGGTATTGAACATTGGAACCGCGACAGCTTGGAACAACAGGTCTCCATCCGGGCCGGGTTCGATCCAGTAGCCCTGCGTGGAGTCACCTTGCAGTGCAAAGTCGATCAACGCCCCGCCGGAAAAATCCTCGTTGAAATATTCAATGTCGTACGTCCACGCTTTGAGCCAACCGAGATGATCCAGAATCATCGTCCACGACGCGCCGGTTTGCATACGGTACTCTTCGACCTGATCGAGCAG
>JAZDDD010000229.1:0-9467 GCA_036679545.1 Gemmatimonadota bacterium
GATTGCCATCGAGCGGGTAACCGAGGAGAATGCGCCGGCCACGAATCGTCCGATGACTCCCCACGCACCCACCACCGAAGATCGTGTGGCACACGCGCTCGGCGATGCGTTTATACCGGCCCCTACCGAGGACGACGCGATCGTCGGGGATGTGGATACGACCGTCGGGGAGATGTCGGAGGAAATGCGAGAGGCGGAGCGCACGTCCGAGCGCCAAGCCGTTGAGTCCATGCCCGGTATCATCATGCCGCCACCGGAAGACGATCTGGACAAAGAACCGGCGTCGCCGGTCGTGTCCGCGTCCGTTGAGTCGGTGCCGGACATAGATACCGAGAGCGACACCGTTCCCATCGAACCGATAAGCCCCCGTGTATCGCGCCCGTTTGTACCACCAAGCGACCTTTCCTTTGCTAAGCCAACGTTGGAGCCAGTTGAACCGCGGATTCGACCGACCGCTCCCGTGTTCCGTCCCACGCCGGGACAACCGCCTCGCACACCCACCGCGGCGCCACCGCCGTTGTCGTCGTCGCCGCCCCCGGTGACCCCGGTGGCGAAGCCATTCAGGCCATCCGTGCTGCCACCGGTGACCGCGCCGGCATCGGTCCCAACACCGCCTGTATCGGCCCCAACACCGCCTGTTTCGGTCCCAACACCGCCAATCGCAGCGGCGCCCTCGGCCGCACCGGTCTCGCCAATAGAAGCCGTGCCGCCGGTGCCACCTCCGCCCGCGCCGAGTGACGTTTCGACACCGGCACCGCTGACCCGGCCCGTCAATCCGTTTTTATCCAAAGATCCGGGGCAAAGAGCACGTCGTTTGGCCCGTGCCCTCATTTCGGACATGATTGTCTACCAGCCGGAAAAGCGACAAAAGGCGTTGGAAGACGGAACATTGGCCGACGCGTTTGACGAAGAGATCAAGAAGAGTTGGCAAGAGTACGTCGATCAGGTAGGTGAGGACCAGGCGAACTCAACGACGTATTTCAACGATGCGTTAAACGATCTGCTGGCCGACGGTGAAAAGATGTTTTGATTTGTCTGCGGCGGCATTAAATTCATTTACGTGGAGCCGTCGTTCCCAACAGGGAACGGCGGCTCGTATT
Source organism: Gemmatimonadota bacterium (assembly GCA_036679545.1). GTDB lineage: Bacteria > Gemmatimonadota > Gemmatimonadetes > Gemmatimonadales > GWC2-71-9 > JAZDDC01. The sequence continues at coordinate 1,101 of JAZDDD010000229.1, forward strand.
GCACCAGAGTGGCAGCATGACCCCACTCCAGCCGAGGATTGAATTCGCGTGAGCGAAACTTTCAATAAACTGACCGACGTCGAGCGCCGCCTCGCCGAACTCCGAGGTTATCTTTGACCTCGACGGCAAAATCACTCGTCTTGATACGCTAGAGTCTTCCATGGCGTCACCGGGGTTTTGGGACAACCCCGATGCGGCAAAGACAACTGTAGCGGAAGCGCAGGACCTAAAGCGTTGGACGGAGCCCTTCGCTGACCTCACGACGCGGACGAGGGATGCCCTCGAACTCGCCACCCTCGTTGCTGACGAACCGGATCCGGAGATTGAGCGCGGTCTCGATAGTGAAGTCGAGGCGCTGCTCAAGGGACTTCAGCGTGTCGAACTGCAGAACATGCTCCAGGGATCTGACGATAAGAGGGACGCGCTGCTGACGATTCATCCCGGCGCCGGTGGGACCGAGTCGCAAGATTGGGCTGAAATGCTCATGCGTATGTACACGCGGTGGGGCGAACGTCGCGGCTCTGAGGTCAGAATCCTGGATTTACTCAACGGCGAAGAGGCCGGTATCAAGTCTGTCTCCATGGAGATCCGCGGGGATTTTGCCTACGGATACCTCAAGGCCGAAAAAGGGGTTCACCGGCTTGTCCGGATTTCGCCGTTCGACTCACAAGCCAGACGACACACCTCGTTCGCCTCGGTATTCGTGTATCCGGTCGTTGACGACACGATCGAAATCGACGTGCGAGAAGAGGATATTGACATGGAGGTGTTTCGTGCCTCAGGGGCCGGGGGCCAGCATGTCAACAAAACGTCGTCTGCGGTCCGATTGCGTCACCGACCGTCCGGTATCGTGGTATCCTGCCAGCAGGAAAGAAGTCAATTCAAGAACCGCGCGACGGCCATGAAAATGTTAAACGCCAAGTTGTACCAGAGAGCACGTGAAGAGCAGGAAAAAAAGAAGGCTGAAGTCGAATCGTCCAAAACAGAAATCGGATGGGGCAATCAGATCCGCTCGTACGTTTTTCAACCGTATACAATGGTGAACGACCATCGGACGTCGAAAAAAGTGTCGGATGTCCAACGGGTCATGGACGGTGACTTGGATGGATTCATCAATGCGTTTTTGAAGCAATTTGGGGGACACGTGCTGTGACGGTTACTGAAGAACTGTCCTACATTGAGGAGGCGCGGCGCCAAAAATTAGCCGTGCTTAACGAGCGAGGCATCGAACCGTTCGCGTATCGGTTCGAACGGACACACACGCTCGATGAGGCCACGGCCGCGTTCGACGAAAACTCGAAAATCTCCGTGCAAGTTGCCGGTCGCATCGTGGCGTTGCGGCCGGGTGGCAAAAGTACGTTTGGCCATCTCGTGGACCGTACCGGTCGGTTACAATTTTTCTTCAGTCAAAAAGTGGTTGGTGAGGAAGCGTACGCAAACGTCAAACTATTAGATCTCAGCGATCACGTTGGTATCGAAGGCGTGATGTTTCGCACCCGTACCGGCGAGATCACCGTTCGTGTGACGTCGTATCGGTTGTTGGCGAAGGCCTTGCGTCCACTCCCATTTGGTAAGGAGTCGGATGGAACACGTCACGGTGGGTTGGTAGACCCTGAGACGAGGTACCGCCAACGGTACGTTGATCTGGCCGTCCATCCCGAGGTGCGGTCCGTTTTCGTACAACGTGCAAAGATCGTTTCATATATTCGGCGCTTTTTTGATGATCTGGGGTACGTCGAAGTAGAAACACCGGTCCTACAACCGTTATACGGTGGTGCGGCAGCAGAACCGTTTACGACAACACACAATGCGTTGTCCATGCAGCTGTATCTGCGGATAGCCGATGAACTTTACCTCAAACGGTGCATCGTAGGGGGGCTTGAGCGCGTTTACGAAATCGGCCATGACTTTCGGAATGAAGGTGTCGATCGCTATCACAATCCGGAATTCACGATGTTGGAGTTTTATGAGGCGTATGCGGACTACGAAGACATGATGCAACGTCTCGAGACATTGGTGAGTGGATTGATCCACCACATGTACGGCTCGATGAAGCTGCAGCGATTCGGGGCAATGTTCGACTTTACTCCGCCGTGGCAGCGAGAATCTTTTGTTGGCTTAGTCAAGCAACACGCCGGGGTGGACCTTCTGACCGATGATGACGACGGGCTGCGTCGGGCGTTGCAGCAATACGAGACGGAGGATCCGGATTTGATGCCACGTACCAAATTGATCGATGAGTTGTTCAAGAACGCGGTGGAGCCCACGCTTATGCAACCCACATTCGTGGTGGATCATCCACTCGAAATCTCTCCACTGGCAAAACCAAAACGCGGCGAGCCCGCATTAACCGAAAGGTTCGAGTGGTTTGTAAATGGCGTTGAGGTTGCCAACGCATTCAGCGAATTGAACGATCCCGTCGATCAACGCCAACGTTTCGAAGCGCAGGGTCGGGCCCGTCAAGCAGGAGACCGCGAGGCGCATACGTTGGATGAGGATTACCTGCGAGCGTTGGAGTACGGTATGCCGCCAACGGGCGGATTGGGTTTAGGCATAGATCGCCTGGTCATGTTGTTGGAAGAACAGCATTCCATTCGTGACGTGATCCTGTTTCCCGCATTGAAGGCGGAAGGGTCATGACACGACTGGAGTGGCGTGTGGCGGGGAGATATTTGCGTAGCCGACGTTCGTCGCGTCTCGTTTCGTTGATCACGCTTATTGCCACTGCCGGTGTCACGGTCGGTGTCATGGCGCTCATTGTTGTGATGGGCGTGATGAACGGCCTCCAACAAGAGTTGCGCGATCGCATCCTGGTTGCCAGCCCGCACGTACGCGTGCTCACCTTTGGCGCAACGCTGCGTATGGACGAGTGGCGCGAGGCGTTGCCCATTATTCGCAATCACCCAGATGTGGTAGCCGCCGCGCCATTTGTTCTGACCCAGGGGCTCGTCGCAAACAGCGCGAGTTGGCAAGAAGGCGTGATGGTGATTGGGATGGATTCGGACACGGGTGACGTGGCGGTCACCAGTCTGCCCCAACATTTCGTGCGTGGTGATCTAAATTTCACGGTGCAATCTAGTGATGTCGAAGGCGGTGTCATCCTCGGACGGCGATTGGCAGACCGGTTGTCGGCGCACCCCGGTGACGAATTGCGTTTCGTCTCCGCGGCTGAAACCAAATTCAATCGTGCACTCGGCGCGTACATTCCGCGTTTCGTCAGTTACGAGGTCACCGGCGATTTCGAGACACACATGTATGAGTACGACAACAGCTACATCGTGATGTCACTGGAGGATGCGCAAACATTTGCCGGGTTAGACAGCGCGGTGAGTGGGATTGATGTTCGTGTGGCCGACCCATGGGATGCGCAGATTGTGGGTCAAGAACTTGTTGAAACCTTGGGCGATTTTACGTATCGCTACGTCGACTGGCAAACCCAAAACGCAAACCTCTTCTCGGCGCTGAAACTCGAAAAATTGGCCATGACCTTGATTTTGTTGCTCATCGTTTTGGTGGCGGCATTCAACATCGTGAGCACACTCACGATGGTTGTCTCCGATAAAGTGCGAGAGATTGGCATTCTCAGGGCTATGGGGCTGTCGGCGCGAGCTATCCGCCAGATCTTTGTGCTACAAGGCGCCATCATCGGGTTGGTCGGAACAGTTGCGGGAGCTACGCTGGGTTTGGTCATCGCCCAAGTGGTGGACCAGTGGGGGCTCATAAAGATCCCAGCCGCGGTGTACTACATTGATCATCTCCCGGTCGCCGTGAACATCACAGATTTCTTCATTGTTGTGATTGCAAGTTTTGTCGTGGCGACGTTGGCCACCATCTATCCGGCCAGACAGGCGGCGAGCTTTCTCCCCGTCGAGGCCATTAGACACCAATGAGCGCAATCCTCCAAGCAAGCGGACTTCGCAAAACATACCGTGGGGGAGACGGCTCGTTACTCGAAATTTTGTCCAATCTCGACCTGAGCGTTTTTCGTAGTGAGGTGGTGGCGGTTGTTGGGTCGAGTGGATCGGGTAAGAGTACGTTACTCCACCTTTTGGGAGCGTTGGATAAACCAACGGCGGGCGAAATCTATCTGGAAAGCCGACCATACTCTTCATTGGGTGAGCCGGCATTGGATGTGCTCAGAAATCAAAAGCTCGGTTTCGTTTTTCAGTTTCACCACCTGCTACGTGAATTCACGGCGTTAGAAAACGTGATGATGCCACTCCTCATACGTGGCGTGGCGGAAGTCGAAGCGCGTTCCCGAGCAGAGGAACTGCTTGCGCGGGTGGGTCTGGCCGGCCGGATGACACATCGACCGGCGCAACTGTCCGGCGGAGAACAACAACGAACGGCGGTGGCTCGCGCGGTCGTCGGTGATCCCCGAGTGTTATTGGCCGACGAACCAAGTGGGAACTTGGATGCGTCGCATAGCGAGCATTTACATAACCTTCTTTTTGAACTCGCCAGGGAGTTAGAAACTGCACTCGTCGTGGTTACGCACAATCGTGCACTGGCTGAGCGCGCAGACCGTACCCTGAGATTAGAGAACGGGCGACTGTTCCCAGTTGATGCTGCGGAGGCATTTCCGTGATGCAATGTCAAAATTGTAACGAGCGCCCAGCGGCCATTCATCTCACGCAAATCGAAAACGATTCGGTGACATCGGTGCATCTGTGCGAACAGTGTGCCCACGACAAAGGCATCGAAACCCACGTGAGCGTGGCGAAATTTCCCATTACAGATTTCCTAGCATCCATGGGTAAGGGGGCCATGGGGCACCTGCCTGCTGGTGACTCCGCAGTGACCTGCACGTTGTGCGGCGCATCCCTGCAAGATTTTCGTGACTCCGGCCGGCTTGGTTGTCACCAATGCTACCAGTCGTTCCGGCCACAGTTGAAAGCATTGCTGCGCCGCCTCCACGGATCGAGCCAACATATGGGCGAGCGCTATGGAGTCGCACCCACGGCCGCGGATGGCGCGGGCGGGGGGCCATCGGTTCGTGACCTCAAGGAACAACTCCAACAGGCCATCCAGACGGAACAATTTGAACTCGCCGCGGAGTTGCGTGACCGCATCAGGGTCGCTGAATAATGCTCGATCTCGATCTCATTCCCGACGGTGGCATCTCCTGGCTCGACGCCAGTGGGCCGGATGGTCATATCGTGCTGTCCACCCGGGTACGCTTGGCTCGTAACCTCGAGGGACGTGTCTTCACCGTCCGGGCGGACGACAAGGCGCGGCGGGCCAACATTGAAGATGTGGTCGCGGCGGGCCGAAACAGTAAAACCATGGCCGATGCGACGATACTCAAACTTGACGGTCTTGATGCCATGGACAGACAGCTCCTCCACGAGCGTCATCTGGTGTCAAAGGAATTGGCCGGGGTCGCCGGAGATCGGGGCGTTGGGCGAGCTGCCGCGCTGGTGACCACCGGGCGGCTTGGCGTCATGGTGAACGAAGAAGACCATCTGCGGATGCAGTGTCTGGAGTCGGGTTTTGCCCTGACCCAGGCGTATCGCAAACTGGATGAGTTGGATAGCGAGTTGGGGCAGCGGCTGCCCTTCGCCTTCGACCGGGAGTTCGGGTACCTTACGTCCTGTCCTACAAATGCCGGGACCGGACTGCGAGCGTCGGTGCTCATTCACCTTCCGGGCCTCGTTCTGACCAAGGAAATCGGTCGGGTCCTCCAGGGGCTTTCCCAGGTCGGTCTGACGTTTCGCGGACTTTATGGCGAGGGCAGTGAGGTTGTCGGCAACTTCTTTCAGATTTCCAACCAGACCACGTTGGGTAAATCGGAAGACGAATTACTTGATCACCTGGGCACCACCGTACGAAAGGTGATCGAATACGAAGAAGAGGCCAGACAGATTCTGGAGCGGGACGCTCCGCTTGTCATTGGGGACAAGGTCTGGCGGGCCTACGGTTTGCTGCGGTACGCCCGTAGCATCTCCTTCGAGGAGACCATGAACCTGCTGAGCGGCGTCCGTTTGGGAGTTGGTCTCAACCTGATTACGAACCTGAGTGTTTATACTTTGAACAAATTGCTGGTGTTCACGCAACCTGCGCACCTGGCCCACGGCGAGGCCCGCTCGTTGAGTGAGCCAGAGTTGGCATCCATGCGAGCGTCGTACGTACGCGGTTTGCTGGATGACGACGCGGACCGGCTAGGAAACTGAGAAGGCTTGGACTATGAACGGTTACAACTTCACCGATCGTGTACGGAAGGTTTTGCAGATGGCCAGGGAGGAAGCCGCCAGACTGCATCACGAGTATGTTGGCACCGAACACATCTTGCTGGGGCTTATCCGTGAAGGTGAGGGTGTCGCAGCGGCGGTGCTCACCAACCTCAACGTCGATCTGGACGAGATTCAACAGAAGATTGAAGAGACGGTAAAAAAAGGAAAGGCGCCAACGGCCGCCGGACCGGACCTGCCCTATACGTCTCGGGCCAAGAAAGTCCTCGAGCTGGCCATGGCCGAAGCCCGCGAACTCAACCACTCCTACGTCGGGACTGAACATCTCCATCTCGGTCTCTTGCGAGAAGAGAAGGGCATCGCGGCTCAGGTGCTGACCGATGCGGGTGTGAACTTGGAACAGGCACGGGCAGAAACCCTGCGGTTGCTTGGGAGTGATGTGCCGTCCGCCTCCAAAGGTGCCGGAGGCGGTGTTCCCACCCAACAGCCGGCGCGTTCGGAAAAGAAATCCAAGACACCCGCGCTGGATCATTTTTGCCGAGATCTGACGACCCTGGCGGGCGATGGGGAACTTGACCCAACCATCGGTCGAGAAAAAGAAATCGAGCGCGTGATCGAAGTGCTGTCCCGTCGCAAAAAGAACAACCCGGTCCTGATCGGTGAGGCGGGCGTCGGCAAAACGGCAATCGTTGAAGGGTTGGCTCAGCTGATCGCGTCGGGGAACTGCCCGGACGCGTTGCGGAAACACCGAGTGCTGGCGCTCGACATGGCGGCGGTCATCGCAGGTACAAAGTACCGCGGGCAGTTTGAGGAACGACTCAAAGCGGTCATGAACGAGATCGCGCAAAGCAAGAACGTCGTTTTGTTTATTGACGAACTCCACACCTTGGTTGGAGCCGGCGCGGCAGAAGGCGCCATCGACGCGTCAAACATGTTGAAGCCTGCACTCGCGCGGGGCGAACTCCAATGCGTGGGTGCGTCCACGCTCAACGAATATCGCAAATACATCGAAAAGGATGGCGCGCTCGAACGACGTTTCCAGACCGTCGTTGTCGATCCGCCCACTATCGAGGAAACATTTGAGATTCTCAAAGGTCTTCGTCAGCGGTATGAAGACCATCATCGCATTGTCATCCCGGATTTGACGCTCGAAGCGGCGGCCAAACTGTCCGAACGCTACATCACCGATCGATTCCTTCCGGACAAGGCTATCGATGTTATCGACGAGGCCGGAGCCCGCGCTCGGCTTGCTGCCCAGGTGCCGCCTCCGGAAGTGGCACGACTCAAGGACGATCTCGAAGCGGTCAACCGAGACAAGGAAGAGGCTGTCCGCGACCAAAACTTCGAAAAAGCAGCCGCCCTGAGGGATCAAGAGCGTGAGCTACAGGGTGAGATCCGCAAGCGGCAGGAGGAGTGGGAAAAGGAGCGTCAGACGCACCGGCCCATTATCGATGAGGAACAGGTGGCATTCATCGTGTCACGCTGGACTGGGATTCCGGTCACACGGCTCCAAGAGGCCGAGACACAACGTCTGCTTCGCATGGAGGAGGAACTCCACAAAGTCGTGGTTGGCCAGGAACAGGCAATCGAGGCTATCGCGAAGGCAATTCGCCGCTCGCGTGCCGGTCTTAAGGATCCCACGCGGCCCATCGGGTCTTTTATCTTCAGTGGACCGACAGGTGTGGGTAAAACTGAGCTTGCTCGAGCGCTGGCGCGGTTCCTGTTCGGCGACGACAAGGCCCTCATCCGGGTCGACATGTCTGAGTATATGGAGAAATTCAGTGTCTCCAGATTGATCGGTGCCCCCCCGGGTTACGTCGGATACGAGGACTCGGGCACACTCACGAAGGCTGTTCGTCGCAAGCCGTACTCCGTTGTGCTGCTGGATGAAATTGAGAAGGCTCATCCGGACCTCTTCAATATCTTATTGCAAGTTTTGGATGAGGGTCATCTGACAGACAACTACGGTCGGGTCATCGACTTCAAGAACACGGTTATCATCATGACCTCGAATGTGGGCGCACGTGAGATCACCCACGGCAAGTCGCTTGGGTTTTCTCAACAGGACGCCGAAATGTCCTTCGATCGTATGGCCGAAAAGGTGAAGGACGAGATTACGAAGGTGTTTAACCCGGAATTCCTGAATCGATTGGACGACACGATCGTATTTCATCCG
>JAZDDD010000023.1:0-2410 GCA_036679545.1 Gemmatimonadota bacterium
CGTAATCAACCGCTCATTCAGACTAGATCGTGGCCGCAACACAGGTGTTGCGTTGTTCCTCAGTCTAGTGCTGCTGCTGGTGCTCACGATCCTGGGAGTCTCTGCGGTGCAGACTACGTCGCTCGAAGTTCGCATGGCCCGGAATGAGCACGACACGCTGCTTGCGTTCCAGGCGGCGGAATCCGCCTTGCGTGACGCTGAAGTGGTCGTCGAAGGATTGACCACAACAGTTGACTTCGTGGATGCGGGTACCAACGGATTGTGGTCGGTAGCGCCACTTGGTGATCCTAGCCGGTGGGACGTAGCCGGTGTCTTCACGGGTGCTCTGAATCAGACGGCAGGCACCGTTGTGAGCGGTGTGGCCGCTCCATCGACATTCATCATCGAGCATGCCGCTTCCGTATTGCGCGATGAAAACGCCTATCAGCTTGACGATCCGTATGGCGGATCCGCGACTGACCGAATCGAAGTGTTTCGGATCACGACACAGGGTGTGGGAGGCAGTATCAACTCTCGCGTATTACTCCAGGCAACCTATGGCCGGATCCTCGATTGAATTCTTTCAAACGAATTTGCCCCAACAAGTACGCCGGTGTATCGGGTACAGGAGGTAGCAAGATGTATCGTTCAACATTCACTTTTCGAGCTCTGTTTATACTGAGTCTGCTGCTGCTGGGCTCAATTGCCCATGCTGTGCAGCCGATTCCAGCCTCGCAGTCGACGGCTTCCACGCTGAGTGAGGATTTCGGACCGGGTGGCTTGCTGCCTATGGGTATCACTGACCCCACGCACGAACTGGATCCGATTGGTCACCCACTGAGCTACGCAGAGTCGAGTACGGGCGATACGCTTTTCACAGTAGCCTCCTTCAACTACGTCAATGGCAGCGGGGTCGAAGTGAATTTGACCACCGTCCCGAATGCCTTTGGTAATCAGGTGTTTACCTTCACTGTGACGGATTCGGACTCATTCGTCGCAACTTACACCTGGGACGTGACTTTCACCCCCGTGCCGGACGCACCGGTTGCGGTAGCTGATGCGTATGTCACTGACTACAACACGGTCCTCAACGAACCGGCTGCAGGTGTTCTTGCAAACGATACGGACGTTGAAGGCGATACGCTGGCGGCCGTCCTCGATTCGGGCGCCTCGAACGGGCTTGTGGTCCTCAACGGGTACGGTCACCGTGGACATTACTGTTAATCCGCCGAATATGCCGCCTGTAGCCGTGGCCGATGCCTATGCGGTCGATGAAGAGGCGACACTGAACGTGTCGGCAGTGGCTAACCGCGTCATTGCAAACGATACTGACCCCGACGGTGATACGTTGACGGCCGTCCTCGATACCACGACCAGCGACGGTACGCTTTCGCTGAACGCAAACGGTTCGTTCAGCTACACACCGGATCCTGACTTCTTTGGCGCTGATTCCTTCACGTATCACGCGAACGACGGTTTCTTCGATTCAAACACAGTAACGGTGACCATCACCGTTAACGGCCTTCCCGATGCTCCAGTGGCGGTGGCTGACGCGGGGGTCACGGCCGAAGACACTACCATCAATGCGGGTGCGCCCGGTGTGTTGGGCAATGACAGTGATGTCGATGGTGATCCGCTGACAGCCGTCCTCGATTCGCCGACCAGCAACGGTAGCCTGACGCTCAACGCCGATGGTTCGTTCAGCTATACGCCGAACCTGAATTACAACGGTCCTGACTCTTTCACCTATCACGCCAACGATGGCGGGCTGGATTCGAATACCGTAACTGTGAGCCTCACGGTAACTCCCGTGAACGATGCTCCAGTTGCCGTGGCTGATGGCCGGGCAACTCCCGAGGACACGCCACTTCTCATCGGCGCACCCGGTGTGCTGACCAATGACAGTGACGAAGAAGGCAACCCTTTGAACGCCGTAATCGATACCCCGACGGGTAACGGTGTTCTGGTACTCAATCCGAATGGATCTTTCAGCTACACGCCGAATCTGAACTATAACGGTCCCGACTCCTTCACCTATCACGCCAACGATGGTTTGCTGGACTCGAATACGGTGACTGTGACTATCGTTGTTGCGCCGGTGCCGGATGCGCCGGTCGCGGTGACCGATGCGGGTGGAACCCCCGAAGATACTCCGCTGAACGTTGCAGCCCCTGGGGTACTGGTTAACGACAGCGATGGCGATGGCGACCTGCTGACGGCCGTCCTGGATACCCCGACGAGCAACGGTAGCCTGACGCTCAATGCCGATGGCTCGTTCGATTACACACCGAACCTGAACTACAACGGTCCGGATTCTTTCACCTATCACGCCAACGATGGCGCGCTGGATTCGAATACGGTAACCGTGAACATCGCGGTAAGTGCCGTGGACGATGCACCGGTGGCCGTGGCGGACGTGGGTGCGACAGCG
>JAZDDD010000230.1:0-2949 GCA_036679545.1 Gemmatimonadota bacterium
GGTGCTACTGAGGATCGGGGTGTCTATCGGTCTTTGGACGGTGGGGTGACCTGGGAAAAAGTCCTCTACATATCGGAAAGTGCCGGAGCGTCCGACATCAGCATGGATCCAAAGAATCCGCGGATCTTGTACGCAGCGTTTTGGGATCATATCCGGTTGCCGTGGAAAGTTCGCAGCGGTGGCGATGGTAGCGGAATCTGGAAAACCGTGGACGGGGGAAACACATGGGAGCAACTCAAAAATGGACTCCCTGAACTGATGGGGAAAACAAGTGTCTCCGTAGCGGCCAACTCGGATCGTGTGTACGCCATCATCGAAGCTGACCCCGGCGGAGGTTTGTATCGATCGGATGATGCTGGTGATTCGTGGCGGAACGTCAATGACACGTGGACGATCAGAGCCCGTGCATGGTATTACACGGAGGTTTTTGCCGATCCTCAGAATCGTGACGTGGTGTGGGTGCTCAACGCACCGGCCATGAAATCAATTGACGGCGGCCAAACATTCTCTCGTGTCCGAACGCCGCACGGCGATAACCATGATTTATGGATCAACCCCACCAACAGTAGCTACGTCATCAATGCGAATGACGGTGGCGCGAACGTGTCGTTGAACGGTGGCGATAGTTGGTCCACACAGCGGAACCAGGCCACGGCACAGTTTTACCGTGTAAATGTCGACAATCGCTTTCCTTATTATGTGTACGGTGGGCAGCAGGACAACAGCGCCATTGCGATTGTCAGCCAAACCTCCGGCGGCGGGATTGGATGGAAAGATTGGTATTCGGTTGCCGGTTGCGAAAGCGCCTACCTGGCGTTCGACCCGGACGATCCCGAATTGAATTTCGGTGGGTGTTATATGGGACAGATCTCCGAATACAATTCCCGGACGGGTCGAATGAAGGCGCCGGTGGCGAAATCTATAACACCATCCACTACGTTGCAGAATCACCGCGGGATCCGGCGACGATTTGGGTTGGCACGGATGATGGCCTAGTACATGTGACACGGGATGGCGGTGCCAGTTGGACCGATGTGACCCCGTCGAATATCGTTGACGGCTTAATCAATGCCATCGATGCGTCACCACACGACCCCGGGGTCGCTTACGTTGTTCACAACCGGTACAAATTTAACGATTTCACGCCGCACGTCTACAGGACGTCAAATTACGGTGATACTTGGGAACACATCGCCGATGGAATCGCAGAGGAAGCTCACGTCCGGGTTGTTCGCGAAGATCCTGCAAGACGTGGGCTGTTGTATGCGGGCACGGAAACCGGGCTCTATGTTTCCTGGAACGACGGCGATGACTGGCAATCTATCCAGCTCAACATGCCTCTCACACCCACTACGGATCTGATTGTTCAGCAGGAGCACAACGATCTTGTGGCGGCCACGCAGGGCCGCTCGTTTTGGATCCTGGACGATTTGACCCCGCTCCAGCAATTGAATTTGCGCGCCGAACCAGCAGACTTTCGACTGTTGCCGCCGAAGGATGCGTATCGAGTCGCTGGCGGTGGTGGGTTTGGCTCCAATCAAACCAACGTCGGTCAAAACCCTTCGCCTGGCGCGGTAATCGATTTTTACATTGGTGAAGCAAACGATTCGACACCGGTGACAATCGAGATTTCCGATGATGTCGGTAACGTTATCCGTTCGTTTACGAGTGCCTCAGAACGTGACGACGGCGTAGATTCGTTGCAAGCCCAAACCGGCCACAACCGTTTTGCGTGGAACTTGAGACATCAGAATGTTCCCAACGTGCCAGGCGCGTACGTGTTTGGATCGTTACGGGGCCGGCGGGTTACGCCCGCGCGATATGAAGTGCGTTTGCGGCAGGGCGACCGCACGGAAACGCGTGACTTCAACGTGTTACGGGATCCCCGGGTAGATGCCACGCCGGGCGACTTCGTCGCTCAAGATGCGTTGTTACAATCCATCACCGCAGAATTGGTGGAAATCACAGGCCGGCTGGTTGCAGTTCGGTCGGTCAGCGATGTGATCGAGGACGCCGGTGCATCGCTTACAGAACGTCTGACTTCCATGGAGGATTCATTGCTCCAAACCCGCACGGTAGACGGTCAGACGGTCATCAACTTCCCGTCGCGGTTGCGTTTTCATTACATTTATCTTCGTGGCGCGTTGGACGGCCACGAAGGCGTGGTAACTGGAGGTGCGCGTCAGATGTTTACCGACCTTTCAAACCAATGGTCGGGGCTCCGAGCTGAGGTGGACGGCCTGCTTGGCCCAGAACTCGATGAGTTCAATCAATTGGTGGCGAACGCGGGGATCCCGGCGATTATTGCGCCAGCGCGCGGAGAGTTAATTCCGTGATGGCCCCAAACAATAGACCCCTTCTTGCTCGCGAGCTGGGGCTGGTTCCGTTGGCGGCAACAGGTATCTGCTCGATGCTGGGCGCCGCCATCAACATCATTCCATTCACGATTCAGCGTAACGTTCCGGGCATCGGCCCCAACGTACTTTATGCGTTTGCTTTGGGTGCCGTGCCGGCCATCTTTGCGGGTTTTGCGTACGCACATCTATCGTCGGCCATGCCCCGCGCCGGTGGCAGTTACATCTACGCCAGTCGTTCGCTGCACCCGTACTTGGGGTTTGTAGCGAGTTTTTCGCAATGGTTTGGCATATGCACGGCGATCGGAGTCGTTTCCTACCTGTTGCCCAATCCGTTCCTGCGGGACATTGCGACTGCTCTTTCGTTCGACGGTGTTGCCGCGGCACTGAACACGGGTGTCGTGCGGTTGACGGTTGCGCTTCTTTTCGTGTGGACTTTCGTCGGCGTAAATTTACGCGGCGTCAAACTTTACGCGACGTTGCTCGTTCCCATGATGTATGTGATGTTCGCGCTTGGCGCGATCGTCATCGTGGCCGGATTATTCTTTGACCAAACCGATTTTACGGCGGCTCTAGTGGCACAGGGTCAGTCGGT
>JAZDDD010000231.1:0-2256 GCA_036679545.1 Gemmatimonadota bacterium
ATATCGATCATTCCTTTCGCCACGAAGAACGCGAGTGCATGGGTTTTGGCCATCAACCGGTCGTGCTCGTCTGCGTTCTGTTCCGACACCCTACAACCGATACGTTCATACAGTTGTCGAGCGCGACCAGTGGCCGTAGGGTGTTGCTCGTTGGGGCAGATGACGACGTCCAACGGTCTCTCGCCGAGCGCAATGCTGGACGGACCAAACAGGGGGTGAGTCGCAATCCAAGGCACATCCTGCGCGAGGATTTCCGACATCGCGTTCACCGCGCCATGTTTTACACTTGCGACATCCAGGACGAGATGATTTCCATTCAGATCAGGACGCAGTGCTGTTAATGCTGAATGGATTTTGTGTACTGGAACGGCCAGAACAACAACGTCGGAGTGGGCCAGCAGCTCTGCCGCCGACTCGGTGTGATGGTGTGACGGAATGGTCACGGCCGAATCAACCGCACGGACCCTAAGGCCCGCATCGCTCAGCAGGTCTGCGAACGCGTGGCCAAAACGACCGTAGCCAAATATGCCGACGGAAAAGTGTCCGGATCCAACCACTCCCATGCCCTCGATGTGCCGTCGCAACAAACTAATTCAGAGGGCCATGAAAACCACGGTAAGCTAGCTTAGGGCGTGGTATTTACGAGCAGACGTACTTGGTATGGAATCTCGGTCTGGTTCGACCGTGGCAACGGATCGAGGCCACGAATTGCAAATACAAACCCAGAGACGGTATCAGCCGTGCAGCAAACCGTGGGGTTGGTCGAAAGAACCGTTGAGTCGTTTGCGCCGACAACCGTCACCGCAAGGGCGACTTCGGCAAACCCCTCCCACACGCAAACCGCGTCAGACGGGCAACGACTCTCAGTCGGGACGTTGGTGAATCTCACCCTTACGGAGCTGTCCGATGTGGACCCGCGTTGGCCCAAAGACAGCGTGAACTCCTCGCCCAGCGAAAAGAGAATATCCGTCGGCCGTGTCGGATCGGCGACGCTCCCGCACGTCATCGTAGTCAGAGCCACCGCCACCAGTAAGACCAACCTATTCATCATCTGAGCGTTGAGTGTTGAGCGTTGAACGTTGAACGTTGTTGCTGTAATCGCGAGCGATTACAGCATACATGGCCGCGGGTCGCGCCAGCCGGTCCAACGTCACCACGGCAACAAACCCCAGAATCGCCAGACCCAGGACGGTGAGGATCTCGAGTGTCCAATCCGCGGGCATGATGTTGATCTGCCTCACGGGGAACGATTCCCCGTGGCTGTCGAGGGCCGTCTCGAGCGTTTCCTTCCAAGGCCAGATTTTTCGCAGCGATCCGGCCATGAAACCGATCAGGGCCGCCACCGTGATGTCGTGGAAACGGCCCAGTAGCCAATGAAGAAAACGCGCGAACGTCACAATCCCGAATACTGCACCGGTGCCCACCAGGGCAATGATGGCTAGGTCTCGGTCATTTACGGCGCCAAGGACCGTTTGGTATTGACCGAGAAGGAGTAGGATGAAAGAGCCGGAAATGCCCGGTAGAATCATTGCGCAGATTGCCAGCGCGCCACTGAGCAGCAAAAACCACCAACTGCTCGGCGTATTGGCCGGTACAAGGCCCACAATAAGGAATGCCGAGACTACGCCGAGGGTGAGAGCAACCCATCGGTCCGCAGACCAATGTCGAACTCTTTTGAAGACGACAACGACAGAGGCCGCGACGAGCCCGAAGAAGAATCCCCAAAGTAGGGAAGGGCGCTCGATCAGCCACATTTCTATGAATCGCGCCAAGGTAAGGATTGCCAGGAAGATTCCGGACCCAAGGGTTAGGAGAAACGGCCACGGCACGTAGTTCATGGCCTCCCGAATCCGAAATCCGGCAATCAACCGAAAAAACTCAGGGTCACTCAGTTTCTTGATGGCATCGATTAGCTGCTGGTAGATGCCAAGGATAAAGGCCATCGTGCCGCCCGAGACCCCGGGGACCACGTCGGCGGCTCCCATGGCGAACCCCTTGGCGGCCAGGACGACGGACGATCGGATGGATGTTCTACGTTTAGTCGGTATTATTCCCGGAGTTATCACGAATTCGTCCATCCCTTGCGAAATACCGAAGCCTGATTTAAAACCCTCGTCGTCATGATTGACGGAGAAGCCACTTTTTGGATCGTGTCTGGTCGTGTTCAGGGAGTGGGCTACCGATGGTTCGCCGTCAGGTCGGCCGAAGAGCTGGGTGTACGAGGTTGGGTGAGAAACACGGCGGACGGCAAGGTGG
>JAZDDD010000232.1:0-9318 GCA_036679545.1 Gemmatimonadota bacterium
CGGAGTCTTTATCAGCGGCGGATTGGACTCGTCGCTCGTTACCGCTTTCGCCACGCAAGTTCAACCCGGTGTTCACACCTTCACTGCGCGTTTCACCGATTCGAGCTACGACGAGGGATTGTTCGCGCGTGCGGTCGCCGCGCACTTCCGCTCTCGACATCACGAAGTTGTGGTCAATTCCAAAACACTCACGAAGGCTTTGGAAATCGTCACCGCCCGAGTTGCGGAGCCAATCTCCGATCCGGCCGTTCTGCCCACCACACTACTCTCCAGGGTCGCACGCCAACATGTTGGCGCCGTGCTGAGCGGGGAAGGAGCGGATGAATTTTTTGGTGGTTATCCTACCTACATCGGTCATCACTGGGCGGACACTGTCACGCGGTTGCCATCATCCATTCTGGCTGGTATTCGACAAACGCTCACCAGGAAAGCTGCATCGAGCCAGCGAGTCCCCATGGCTATGCTTTTGGATCGTTTTCTGAGCCACTCCGCCGACGACACAACCCGTCGCCACGTGAGCTGGTTCGGCACCGGGTTGTTGGGATATTTGCCACGCGACTGGCAAGACCATGTCCTAGAGGCGCTGCCTAGACACATTGATCCGGTGCTGGCCGCAATGGAAATGGATGTTTCGGGTTATCTACGGGAAGGACTCCTGACAAAGCTCGACCGAGCCAGCATGCTGTGGTCGTTGGAGACACGGGCGCCGTTCTTGGACAGATACGTGGTCGAATACGCGAGATCGCTCCCGCGCAACCAAAAAGTGGCGGGTCGAAAGCTGAAGATCGCGCTTGCGGAGGCCGCCCGCGGTATCGTACCGAACTGGATTATCCAACGACGCAAACGAGGTCTGAGTGTGCCGATAGGCAGTTGGATAAACAAGGAATTGCGTACCACTGTAGAACGGCTCCTGGAACCAAAACGGATTGCAAACCAGACATTCATGCCCGAGCTTCCTATCGCGCGGCTGCTGGCCGAGCATCAACAGGGGCGGGCGAATCACAGTAGGGCCCTCTGGGCGCTTATTGTCCTACAACTTTGGCTGGAAAAACGTGAGGGGAGTGATCTCGTATGACCCGCGACGAAGCACTTGCGTTGATGCACGAATACACCGCATCAAAGACCCTTCGCGCACATATGTACGCCGTCGAGCAGGCAATGCGGACATATGCGCGAAAATCTCAAAAAAACGAGGACGACTGGGGCATGGTTGGTCTGCTCCACGATTTCGACTACGAGCGATATCCCAATGACGCCCATTCACCCACCGAGGAACACCCTAGCTTCGGTGTGAATCTGCTCAGGAAGCGTGGCTTCCCTGAGGAATCCTGCAACGCAATCCTCGGCCATGCCGTCTATTGCGGGGTTCCCCGAGACACGCCGATGGCCAAGACCCTATTCGCGGTGGATGAGCTGTGTGGTTTCTTGGTCGCTTGCGCACTTGTCAGGCCGTCACGCAGCCTTTCAGACCTTGGGGTGAAGAGTGTCAAGAAGAAGCTAAAAGACAGGGCATTCGCCAGGGGGGTCAGCCGAGAGGACATCCAAACGGGGCTCGCCGAACTCGACGTGCCCCTGGAGGAACACGTACAATTCTTGATAGAGTCGCTGGCCCCCCACGAGGCCACGTTCGGACTAGGGGCCTCCTGATGGCGCAGAACCCGCTGGATCGTGTATACAAATGGGAGCCATTCAACGCCTCCCCTCGTGGCAGCGTAAATTAAGGACACCCACCGAGTTTCAAAGAGGGTGAATTTGAACGTGAAGCAGGAAGTATCTGAAGCGGTATCAGGCGTCCGTGAGATCGATCCCATCGAGACCGAGTGGGCCGCACTGGCTCATGCCGGAGACATTGAGGCATTCGGTCGACTCGTCGATCGGTACGGCGAACAGGCTCGCCGGGTGGCCCGGGGTATTTTGGGCGACCAGCACGACGGAGATGATGCAGCGCAGGACGCGTTTTTGTCGGCCCTCAGGAATCTCGGCCGATACGATCCGAGTAGACCATTCGGACCCTGGCTGATGCGGATCGTGTCGAATGCCGCCGTTGATCGGCAACGTCGAAATAAGGTTCGCGCCACCGAAGCGTTGTCGCCGTCCGCGCCAGCACGGGCGGCCGGACCGGCCACGGAAACCGATCGGCGTTCCATGCTCGCCGCGTTGCGACAGGGCCTGCGAAAGCTACCCCAAAGACAACGCACGGCGGTCACATTGTTTGATGTCGAAGGGTATTCGCATGCGGAGATTGCCGAAATACTCCAAGTTCCCCAGGGAACGGTGCGATCCGACGTATTTCACGGGCGGCGGGCGTTGAGGCCAATGCTACGACCGTGGCAAGATTGGAAAGAGGAAACCATATGAAAGCCAACTCACCTTTTAACCATCGGCCGGACCGGGGGTTGGGGAAGGCGTTGCGAGAGCTACTGACACCTACAGACCACGATGCATTCGTTTCACACGTGGTCGCAAACGCGCGGCGTGAGTTTGAACGACCTGCCTCACTTGGTCCGTGGGATATTCTGGGGGCATGGATGAGTCCCGGGCTCGCCGCGGCGGCGCTACTCGTACTCGCCGCACTTGCGGGTTTACAGGGCAATAGGCCGGTGGACCATGTGACAATTGACGATGAACTAAGTGCCACCGCTCAGAATGTAGAACAACGCGTACTCATGTATGGGCCCGCTGCCCCGGATGTCGATGTGGTGCTCGTTTCGGGTTACTAGTCCAGCATGTTAAAGACAAACTACTAACGAAATCAGCAGTGGAGATGTCGTGAAAGTGAATAGATCAAAAATACAGGCTACGGGGTTGCTATTGGGTACGTTCGTCGCGGGTACGGTTGTTGGGGGCGCGGCGACGGCGTTTGCTGAATGGGATTTTGACAGTGAAACCGATAAGCGACCGGGTTACATCGAACTGTTACAGGGTGAGCTCAACTTGACGGCAAATCAGCGCGCACTCTCCGAAGAGTTTCTGTCACGTTACAATGATGCGTCTCACGCCATCTGGAACGATATAGCGCCACGATACGAGGAAGTTCGTTCCAACGTGCGCGCAGAGATAATGGGCGTGCTCGACGACGATCAGCAAACCGTTTATAGCGGCATGATTGCCAGAAGTGACAGCTTGCGTGCCGAACGAAGGCGTGAGGCTCATGGTCAGAAATAGAGGGGTGGCGTTCTTCGCCACCCTGACCGTTGCAATCACCGCTCCCACATTACATGCGCAAGAGATTCCGGTCGTCACGTTGGACCAGGCAATCGAGCTTGCACAAAGGGTCAGCCCCACAATAGTGACGGCTCGCGGGGATTTGGACGTCGCGGAGGCCTCGCGGCGTGAATACATCGGAGATTGGCTACCAACTGTCACGTCGAGCAGCTCGTTCAGTACCAACTCCACATCGGGCCGCTTCAATGAAGCCACGCAAACCACGGTCAGCGGCGGTTCGTCTACGTCGTACTCCGCAGGACTGACGGCTTCTTACACCTTGTTTGATGGATTTCGAAGGAATGCCACGGGTCGCTCTACGAATGCGACAATCGGGAGTGCCGAGGCCACGCTCGTCAATCAACGGTTCCAGATAATTCTCCAGACCAAACAGGCGTTTTTCCAAGCCGTTGCGGCGGAGGAGTTGATGCGGGTGGCCCAAACACAGATTGAACGCGCAGACAATCAGCTCCGAATAACACGAGAGTTATTGGCGGCCGGCGCAGCCAACGCGCGACTGCAACTGCTCAATGCACAAACGTCTCGCGCCACCGCGTCAGCCAACTTGTCGCGACTCATCGGTTACGATAGCGGCGTTCGGGTGGACCCCACCGGCACAATGGGAGAATTCGTACCCGTCGATACATCGGCTATTCGCGCGGAAGTTATTGGGGTGTCCCCAACGATCCTGCAGGTGAATGCGTTAGCGAGGGCGGCAGACGCACAAGTCAGCGTGTCTCGCGGGCAGTATTGGCCAACGGTCAACGCAAGTTACTCGCAAAACTGGAATGGGTCTGGCATCAACAGCCTGGCAAACACATGGTCGGCACGCCTCTCATTGTCGTGGCCCATCTTCAATGGTTTTACACGCGAGACGGGTGTCGCGAGGTCCATTGCGAGCCAGGACGCAGCACATGCCCGGGTGGACGACACGAGGAGGCAGATTTCCGCGCAACTCACACAGCAATTTGCCGCGTTGGTATCCGCTCGCGTACGAAGCGATATTGCCAGGGCAAGCAATGCCGCGGCCCAAGAGGACTTGCGAGTTCAACAAGAACGTTATCGGCTTGGGGTTTCGACGATCGTGGAACTACTGGCATCGCAGGTGAATCTCGATCAATCAGAAGTAGACATGGTTCAATCCCGACTCGATTTCTTCGTGGCCAAGGCTCAGATCGAGGCACTTACTGGACGTGAGATATGACATCCTCAACTGAACGCATCGACTTCCGCACCGGTGACATTCCTCAACCGGACGTGATTATCGTCACGCACAAACTCACACGCGAATACGAACTCGGGTCTGAAACCGTGCGGGCGCTTCGCGGTGTCGATGTGCAAATACGCCGAAACGAGTTCACGGCGATTATGGGTCCGTCAGGTTCTGGTAAATCAACACTCATGAATCTGATCGGTTGTCTCGACACACCAACCGCGGGCGAATACTGGCTGAACGGCCAGCAGGTGAGCGAGTTGAACGACGATGAACTCGCACACATCCGTAACAAGGAGATTGGATTCGTCTTTCAGACATTCAACCTTCTCCCACGAGCAACATCGTTACACAACGTCGAGCTTCCGCTCATTTACGCGGGCGTGAACTCGAAAACACGCCGGGAACAGGCGGCATACGCACTCGATCAAGTAGGACTTGCCGATCGTATGGATCACAAACCCAACGAACTGTCGGGTGGTCAGCGTCAACGTGTTGCCATTGCCCGCGCGTTGGTCAACAATCCCAGCATCTTGTTGGCCGATGAGCCAACCGGGAACTTGGATAGCACGACAAGTTCCGAAATCATGGACGTGTTCGAGCAACTCCATGGCGCGGGGCAGACGGTCATTCTGATTACGCATGAACGTGATATTGCCCAGCACGCGAGTCGCCAAATTCACTTACTAGACGGGCTTGTTGCCCAAGACTTTCTCACGGAACGTCACAATGCTGTCGTGGAATAAGATCGTAGTAGCCAGTGTTCTTTTGAGCAGCCTTTCGTTCGTGGGGTGTGAGGAAGAAGATTTGGCTCCCGTATATCAGATGTTACCCGTTGAGTATCGCGACATTTCGCTTTCGGCGAGCGCGGCGGGTGCAGTAGAGCCGGTGCAAACCGTCGAAGTAAAATCCAAGGCCTCCGGAGAAATTTATGAGGTGCGGGTAGACATTGGTGACAAGGTTCGGCGAGGACAGCTGTTGGTCCGGGTCGATCAACGTGTTCCCGGAAATGCCGTTGCACAAGCCGAAGCTGATTCGGCCGTAGCGCAGGCACAGCTCGACATCTCTGAATCGCAGTTGAATCGGTCCCAAAGGCTTTACGAGAGCCAATCGATAACCGAACAAGAGTACGAAAACGCAAGACTCTCCCGCGCAAACGCCTACGCACAACTCATTCGCGCGCAGCGACAACTCGAGGACGCACGCATCGCGTACGAAGACACCGAGGTCCGAGCTCCGTCCGACGGCATTATCCTCGCGCGTACGGTCGAAGTCGGGAATGTCATTCAATCGGCCAGCTCGGGTTTGAGTGGTGGCCAAGTGTTACTCACGATGGCCAATCTCGACACGATTCAGGTAAGGACCCTTGTGGATGAAACAGACATCGGGAAGATTAGCCCAGGTCTGCCGGTAACCGTCACGGTCGATGCATATCCCAATCAGCCGTTCCGAGGTCGTGTCCTCAAAGTGGAACCAGCCGCCGTAACGGAACAAAACGTCACCATGTTTCCGGTTCTGATTCGGATTGCTAACGCACAAACGTTGTTGCGACCGGGAATGAACTCCGAGGTAGACATCCAAATCGGCGAGGCCGAACAAGTTCTGACGGTGCCAAATGCTGCACTGAGAACACCACGCGACGTCGCGTCGGCCGCATCGGTGCTTGGACTCGACATGGAAGCTGTCACTCGGCAACTTGAAAGGGCACGGGGCGGCCACGACGGCCCTGAAGGCACACCGATGGGCGATAACGGCGCGTCCAACACGATCACGATGCGTGGCCAAGAGATCGAGCTTCCCGCCGGAGTGACACGCGAACAGATGCAACCGATTCTGGATAAGATGTCGAACGGGAACTTCCAAAGCCTGTCGTCGGAGGAACGGTCGCTGATGCAACGTGTCATGCGTTCGGCAAACGGCGGGGCGGGACCGGGAGGCCGGGGCGGTGGCGGCCGCCGTGCACGACAGCAGAGCAACGCAAGCCAATACCAGTTTGGCGGTGAGTACATCGTCTTCGTCATGCGTGGCGGCGAACCAACAGCCGTTGCAATAGAGACTGGGTTGACGGATTTGGACTATTCAGAAGTTCGCAGCGGTCTCGCCATCTCCGACACCGTGCTCATTTTGCCAAGTGCAAGTTTGATCGCGCAGCAGCAAGAGATGCAGGACCGTATCCAGCGGATGACCGGTGGTGTCACCGGCGTCGGCGGCAGAAGGAGGTAGTGAAATGATTGCAGGTGAAGTCACAAAAGTCGCGTTTGGAGCGATCCGCGCCAACATCCTCCGGTCCTTCCTCACCATGCTTGGCATCGTCATCGGTGTCGCGGCGGTCATCACAATGGTTGCACTGGGAACCGGTGCACAAGCCGCCGTGGAAGAGCAACTCGAGGCATTGGGAACGGACCTCTTGTCGATCAATCCGGGCCAGTCCTTCAGACATGGTGTCGCAAGCGCCGATCGTGTGAGCCTTACGACTGACGACGCCGAAGCCATCATGAAGGAGCCATACGCTCTCAAGGCGGTGGTGCCGGAAATCTCTCGAAACCTGCAAATTGAATACGGCGGTCAGAATGCAAACGTGAGTGTGGTGGCAAGCGTTGCAGACTACGTCAACGTCCACGGCTATGACGTCATGGCCGGCGAGGCAATCACACCGGGCGACAACGATTCACGTCGCCGCGTTGCTATGTTGGGGTTTGCAGTCCCAGCCATGTTTGAAGCCAACGGCGCGGCGATGATCGGGCAAAACATCACGATTCGTGGAATCGCGTTCGAGATCGTAGGTATTCTGAGCGAAAAGGGAAGCCAGGGTTGGAACAACCCCGACGAACAAATTCTCATCCCACTCAGCACCGGTCAGTATCGAGTCTTTGGATCGGACCGGCTACGCTCTATTACCGTGCAGGTCGCGCATCCCGATTCGGTTCACGTCGCAATGATCGGCATCGAAAGAGTTCTGCGCCGTGAACACAGCATCAGACCCGGCGCCGCAAACGATTTTCAAATTCGAGACCGAACCGAGTTCTTGTCCGCTCGTCAAGAAACCGCTCAGACATTCACGTTTTTGCTCGCAGGTATCGCGGCGGTGAGTCTCATGGTAGGTGGTATCGGGATCATGAATATCATGCTGGTCTCCGTCACCGAACGGACAAAAGAGATCGGTATCCGTAAGGCTATGGGCGCAACACGCCGAAACATCATGCATCAGTTCCTGGTCGAAGCCGTAACACTCTGCATGCTAGGTGGCATATTTGGCATCTTGTTGGGATCAGCAGGCGCCGTGGCACTCGCTCGATTCCAAGGGTGGACAACCGTCGTGTCACTACAAGCGGTGACGGTGGCGTTCGTCTTTAGTGCGGCCGTCGGTATTTTCTTTGGCCTGTGGCCCGCCAAACGAGCCTCGAGCTTAGATCCTATCGATGCGTTACGTTACGAGTAGCTAGCGTGTTGCGGTTACGGCGGTGGCGCAGCAAAAAGCTCTAGGAACACTTTACACCAGCGTGTCAGTCGTCGCTGAGGCGGGATCTTCCCTCCGCCAGGATACACCAGCGCTACTCAACGAAGGCGTATGTGGCTCGGCTGGATTGCCGCTGCGTGTCAACGCACGCGCCATTGCGTCGGCTACAGCTTGTGTACGTTCACGCGGTGCAAGACCAACCAAAGACGCACCCGACCCGGATATCGTCACACCGTATGCACCCGCTTCTATGCCGGCGCCATAAGCGGCCTCGTACCCCTTGATCAGTCCCGAACGGGCGGGTACAGCAATCAAGTCTTCCATGCCAATCGCAATGAGGTCGCCGTCGCCGATTCGCAGCCCCATGACCAGCGCAGCGGCGCGGGACGCCTGACCTACGGCCAACGAACGATCGACAACGTCGGGGAGGAGTTTCCTCGCGTCGGCCGTATTGATCGATTGCCTCGGAACGGCCACACTAAACCCTAGACTCTCGGCCACACGAATGGTGCGCGGCTC
Organism: Gemmatimonadota bacterium; assembly: GCA_036679545.1. Taxonomy (GTDB): domain Bacteria; phylum Gemmatimonadota; class Gemmatimonadetes; order Gemmatimonadales; family GWC2-71-9; genus JAZDDC01. Next base: position 8,394 of record JAZDDD010000232.1, read on the forward strand.
CGTGTCGTTCGACTCATCGGTTGGACCGGACCAGCGCACCGCGAGCACCGCCCCACCGTACACCGCGGGACCCGCATTGTCGGGGTGTCCTTCACGACGAACAGCTTCCTGGTATACCTGGTCTTTGTCAGGCGAGTGGCCACGTACCAACGCTGCCAGTGTGATTCCTGCGATGGTTGCGGCCGCGGACGAGCCAAGTCCGTTGGCAACGGGAATCTCCGAGCGCATCACAAGTCGGTGTCCCTCTAGCGGAGAGACAGCCTTGAGTAACTGGAAGACAATGTCGCGTTCCGGAGTCAGACCAACGAGCGTTCCACGGTAAGACGGCGGACCATCGCCGGGCACAATCCGCGCCTCGAGCCAAAGATCGAGCGCGACACCAAGACAGTCAAATCCCGCGCCGAGGTTCGACGTGGACGCGGGTACGAGGACGGAAAGCGGCGTCTCAGTCACAGACCACTAAGCCGTGAGCCTTGTGATCAACCCGTTCCAGCCAGCGCGATACATTCGATCTCAACACTCGCACCGATCGCCAGCCCACTTCCGGCAACTGCCGATCGCGCAGGCGGATCATCGCCAAAAAACTCCGCGTACACTGTGTTGACCTGGGCATAGTCGTCAATGTCCAAGAGGAAAACCGTACACTTCACAATACGGTCTACTGAACTGCCTGCATACTCGACGACCGAACGAATATTGTCGAGCGTTTGTTGTGTTTCGGCCGCCACGCCGCCTTCGGCGAGATCCAGTGTCCCCGGCACGTTGCCGATTTGGCCAGATAAAAAGAGGATGTCGCCCGCACGCACGGCGGAAGAGAAGGGCAGGTTAGGTGCATCCGACATCTGGAACACTTCCATGTCAGCAGGCGCATCGTCCGCGTCAGACTCCGACTCGCACGCAATCAGAAACAATAAGCCACAAGCCA
>JAZDDD010000233.1:0-4317 GCA_036679545.1 Gemmatimonadota bacterium
GTTGTCCTAGTCGCTTGATTTGCCTTATCAGCAATATCCAAGACTTTCTTTGCTTGATCTCCCAAAAATTCTTTAATTTTATTTTTTCTTTCGAATGGTGGGGGGGGACCAAGTGGATCAATGGGGCAATTGCTTGATCCAGAACCTGGTGGTGGTTGTATGGTTGTAATATTTGGCAGAATTCCTACAGTGACTTGTTTCCCAGTTGGATCTACATTATTACCTGGGTTATTAAACACATAGCGGTAGAGATTTTGGTCTTGACCCGCAAACCCAATGGGGTCTTCACTGAGGAATCTGCCTGTAGTGGCGTCAAAGTAGCGCGCGCGGGAGAAAACAGCTCGGCCCGACGATCCCTGCCGTACTCACACCCGATTTCCTCAATGCCCATCTAGGTTTAGCCGCCGATTTTCTCTGGTGCACCTCCTCGTTGAAACTTTTTCGCCCAGACGCGACTTTTAGCTTAGCAACACCCACGAATTATGGCTAGCACCGATTGTGTGTTCCATTTATTGAGCTGTGTCTTGGGGCGGCGGCGGAGGGCGGAGCGGAGGCCAGCAGCTGGCCGCAGCCGGCCGCAGGCCGACGAAGGGTGGGTGGGCATGCGATGGGTTGCGTTGTGCGCGGCGCACACTGACTCGCCACATGGCGGCGTGCCAGTTGACATAACGGCTTGTTATCCGGCGCCTCGCGGACCATGGGGTCGCCCGCGCTTGTGTGTGGGCGGGGCCATGGCGGATAATCCCGCGTTATGTCATCTGGCGCGTGAAACCCCCTGGGGGGTTGGGGGGACGAGCGTGGCACATGATGGCCAGGTTCGGGTGGCCATGATGCGGCAGGCGAAATGATGCCTCGCCATGAGCGGAGTCGGCGGAGCTGATGGCGCACGATGGGATGTTGAACGGACCAGGCACATCCACACCAACGCCCGGCGCGGCGGGTGCTTCGACTCGCAAGGCGCGTGACGACGCCAGGGAGGGCCGGCGCGCGGGTTGCGGGAGGCTGCACGCGCCGTGACGGGCGATCACCGACGTGAGATCGTTATGGCGTGGGTTTGTCTTCAGCGGCTAAAGGAGTGTGATCATCGACATGCAGTCGATCAGCCGGATGGGTCAGCGCATGAATCTCTTTGAGTTTTTTGATGGAGACGTGGGTATAGATCTCGGTGGTTGAGAGTTCACTATGGCCCAGGATGGCTTGGATGTACCGAATGTCGGCGCCATTCTCCAACATCAAGGTGGCCATGGTATGGCGAAACAGATGACAGGCACCGGGTTTCTCAATGCCCGCGGCTTCCAAATACTTTCTCACCAAATCGGTGAGCTGATTCTGTTGAAAGGGTTCGCCGTATTCATGCAGAAAGAGCGAACCCGGATCGGGGTCAATCACCAGACCTGGCCGCACGTCGTCTAGATAACGAGCAATCCACTTCCCGGCCCTGATCCCTAACGGCACCATCCGGTCCTTCTTGCCTTTACCTTCTCGCACCAGCAAGGTCCCATTCCGCAGATCCACGTCATAGAGGGTGAGCCGCATGAGTTCACTCCGACGTAAACCCGTGGCATACAAGGTCTCCAGGATGGCGCGATCTCGAACGCCTTTCTCGTCATGGAGGAGCGTGTGGTTCAACACGCGTTCGACTTCATCGTGCGTGAGCAGATGACGTGGGAGACGACGCGGCACCCGAGGCAGCTCCAGTTCACTGGCGGGATTCGAGAGCACATAATTGTGTTTGGCCAGCCATTTAAAGAAGGCTTTCAACGGCACCAGGCGTTGTTGTTGGGTGGCAAAACTTAAGGGCAGATGATCAGCTTTACGTTCGTGGTAGACGAAGCGGCGATAGCGTTCCAGGATGGGCCGAGTCACATCATGCGGAGTCTGTAATCCACGGTCGGCACACCAGGTCAGAAAGCGGCGGAGCATCTGTTTGCGGATCGTGATGGTCTCAGGACTGTAGCCCATGGCGCCGGACCATTCGAGAAACTCAGCAATGTAGGGTTGCATGCCATGGTGGGCCAAGGGATCAACTGTCACCGGTTTCGTTGAAGCCCGGCGTTTCTTGCGGGCCATCACTCCGCCTTCGCAAAAGCTTCGGCGGACATGTCCACAGAAGTGTGTGTACGGTACGATGCCGTTAACTCAGATGGCTGGATCAGTGCATTTTCAGTAGTTTCGAGCACCGAACGATCAACCGCCTCGTCCCCATTGGCCAAGACTGCGTTTTCTTTACCACGCCACCCCCCCGTTTTGAGGCCGGTTTGGGCCCGTTTTGACCACGACACGTTGGTGTTTTGCCCCGCCACCTTTTCATCATAGACGCATGATTCGGCAGTCTTGGACTGCAACGCCGTCACATCAATCAACCCACTGAGGTGAGGATGTTCTTGGTACGCATCGCCGTCATAGAGCAGCTCATAGATAAACGACTGGCCTCGGCTGCCACGATGCACCAGGAGGTATTCCCACTCGACCAGCCGATCCAAATGGATCCGAAGTTGGGTGTGGCTCCATCCACTGGCAGCACGGAGCTCGCGGCGACTAAAGCGGACATCCGACCGACGCATCGCCAGCATCTGCGTGCGTTCATCCACGAACGCCACAATCCGTTGTAAGAGCGTTCGGGTTTGCGGTGGCAATTCATCCATTGTCCGACCTAACACCTCATGCGCCAAACGGTTCGCCACTTCAATATCCTTCAACGTGACTTCCACATACTGGATAGTCGTCTCCTGATGTTGAACGGTTCGAATCGGTCGCTGATGCTGATGCAGCAACGCAATGGTGTCGATGAGCGTGAGATACTTTTCATGGTCACGGCGGGTGCGGGTTTGCTCGGACACAAAGGTCAGTTGCTGGGCATGGGGATTGACGACGGCCAAGGGTTGGAGCAATCGTTGGGCATGTTGATGCAGCGTTCGAAGGGCCAATCGTTCGGTGTTGGCGACTAACCCGTCCAATGTTCGATGCGCCCGTTGGCGCGCATGAATGGCTTGGGTTTGCGTCCGGCTTTCATCCACACTCAGCACCAGGCAGCGATTGAGCAGTTCTTCATCCAGATCAATAGCGGTCGTCGTCAACATGATCATCACCGGGCCTTCCACGCGATATTCGCGGGTTTCGAGTTTGCCCGTGACCGCGTCTTTGCCGGTACTGGCAATGGTGAGTTCGCCTTCCGATTGCAAGAGCTTCAAGGCATAGGTCGCGTGACTGGCGCCTTCTTCTTCGACAATGGCCAACACCTTATGTTGTAAGTCGGTCTGGCCCATATAGAACAACGACTGGCCGGTCATGGCCGAGTATTTGATTCGCTCTTCTTCTGGAACAAACGCTAAGACCGCATCCATCAAGGAGGATTTGCCGGCGGCGCTGCTTGATTGGATGGTCACGGCCAACGGTCGTTCCAGCTTGCGGGAGAGGGCGGCTAAATAGATCACGAGCATATTGGTCTCTTCACCGACCAAGCCACAGCGGGCAAAGTCGTGCCCAATACGCGTGAGAAGATCGGGAGCCTTCAACAATTGCAGCGCAGCCGCCGTCTCTTCATTGGACAAGGGCGCCACCTTCGTGGCTGGCGTCTTCAACGCCTCAAGTCGTTGTGTTTGACTGGCTTCCACCTGAAGGAGGAGTTGGCCGACATCCGCTTTGACGACCTCTTCGGTCACGCCCAGTTCGACAGCGGCTTGGGTGATGAACTGATGCCGAGGCCTGGAGTGATACAGATCAAAGGTATCCACATGCACAGCCTCACCAGCACCATGAAACGCAGGCCGTGAGACCAAGACATTCACTTTGAGCACATCCGCGGAGAGGTTCTTCTCGATGCCACGAATCCGATACCGCCGATCGCCAAATGTGAACACCAGTTCGTCCGTTTCACCGACAGCCTGCGTCTGTGGCTCAACGAGTGGGACTGGAGCGGGAGGGATGATCGCCGCGGGAATTGGTGCCGATTCCACATAATCAGGAGCCAGGGAGATAGGCGTCTCGGGTTGGGTAGATGGTGAAAGGACAGGTTCGGGCCGCGTGTCGGCCATTGATGGGGAGACTTCATTTACAGTCGGCGGCAAGGGCTTCACTCCCGTTGAAAGAGCTTTCGCCTTGCCCTTGCCCAGCCAATGCGCCGCACGAATCACGGTGCCTAAACTTTTCCAGGCCGGTTGCACCTGCAAGGCGTAGGCATTGGCATCCATGCTTTTCGGGAATTGGAGACGGTAACAATCGAAGCCATCAGCCAACAGCTTGGTGGCGAGTTTTTCAGCGGCGGCATCGCCCGCCGCATCACGATCATAGGCAATCAACACTCGCTCAATGCCATAT
>JAZDDD010000234.1:0-3635 GCA_036679545.1 Gemmatimonadota bacterium
TCTCGCCCTTCTTCGCAAAATCGTTTAGCCGGGTCAGGATGCTGATGACGCTTCCAAACGCACCCACCGCGCCGAGCCAAACGAGACTCTGCAAGAAGTCATCCGATGCAATAGTTGGCGACAAGCCGATGGCACGAAAGACACCAAACCCCGTGAACAGAAATAACCCACCAAAGATGAGCACCGCCGCGGTCAGACCGATGACCACATCGACGTGTGGAGGGGTTGCAATCCGGACCCTGGTGAACCACAACCCGATGGACCCGCCGAGGTTTCTTCGCAAATTGCCAAGCACCTTCTTTGCCAGGGTGAGATCGTTGGGTGCTTTGACAACACGATGCAAGGCGAATTCCGCCATGACCATCCTCGTGATGGGCTGGGCCGATGCAAGCAACGCCTCCATCAAATTGAGAATCTCGGCCACAACCGTCTGGACCTCCGGACTGGCGTCCGGCGGCAGGTCGTGCTTCACCATCTCCACCGCGTCTAGCACCATCTCCTGGGGAGTTCGCAGCATCACGGGACCACTCCGTAAAACGTGAGCGGCAGTCACCGGTGCGGGATCAGTATATTTGTCGGTTTCCGCCTCGCGCTGGAGTTCGGTGAAATCGACATCATCGGTATTCGTACCCTGATCGTTCATCCGCGCCCTCCTAGCCGAGATCTAAACTGCCAGCAACACGCTAACACCCATCGAAAACCACCGGCAAGTGGCCACGTCCCCCACAGTGGGGAATAGGTCGCGAATGCATGCGGAGGTTGCGATATTGGGAGGGCACCCTCTGGAGTTCGACAGATGGCGAAAGATACGATCTCTTACAACCGGGCCACGGCGCAGGAACTGGGTTGGAATCCAGGTTGGTTTGGGAAGACGCAATTCGATGACAACCTCATCCAAGCCATTGTGCACTGGCAAACCGCGCGTGGCCTGGTGGCCGACGGACGTGTCGGCCGAACGACCTTCAACAAGCTCGTGCAGGAACGGCGGGTGAACGTGATCTCCTTCAATAAGGCCACCGCGCGAGAGCTTGGCTGGCACCCCAACTGGTTCGGCGTCGCCCAGTTCGATTGGAATCTTGTGTTGGCGGTCAAACGATGGCAAGCCGCGCGTGGATTGTTCGTGGACGGCAAGGTGGGGCCAACGGTTTACCGTGTCATCCAGGAGGATCGACGCGCTCGCGGAATGGGTAACGGGTCCGGCATATCACCTCGGGTGCTGTACAACCGTGCCAGCGAAGCAAAGCTCGAATGGAAACCGTCGTGGTTTGGCGCCCAACGCAACGACGAGGCACTCGTGACAAAAGTGTATCGCTGGCAAAGCAAGGTTGGACTCAAAGCGGACGGCATGGTAGGCAACGGATCTTACCGGCGGTTACTTTCAGAACGCGAAGCCGCGTCCCCCGTCACAACTCAGGTCGTGGTTCAATCGAGGTCCGACCGACATATCGTCTTCAACGGTAAGCCATTCCCCATTGAATGGGACAAGGTCGTCCTGTGGAACGAGGAGGGTGGGCTGAAGGCAAAGAAAGAGACGTTCCGTTGGCAGGGCAATCGGACCAACCGTGACATAAAATGTTTCGTGAACCACTGGGATGTGACGACATCCGCGCGGAAATGTGCCAAGAGCTTCGACCGGACCGGATTGTCAGTGCACTTTTGCATCGACAACGACGGCACGGTATACCAGATGGTCGATATGCAGCACGTGGCCTGGCAAGCCAAGGGTTTGAATTTCGAGTCGGTGGGTGTCGAGATCAGCGATGCCTTTTATCTGAAATATCAAAATCGATATGTACAAAAAGGCCACGGCGAGCGTCCCATTTGGTCAGGCAAAACCGTCCATGGCAACACGCTGGAAGATTTTTTGGGGTTTTACAGGGTACAGATTGACGCGTTGAAAGCGCTTTGGAAGGCCGTTCATCTTGCCACCGGTATTCCTTTAGATACGCCAGTCGCTAACAACGGCAAGATGCTCGAAACTGTCGATCCTCGTATCACTGCAAAGACATACCGGGGCTTCATAAGTCATTTTCAGCTGACGAAGAGAAAAATCGACAGCGCCGGGTTGGACCTCGTGCAACTCATGGATCAGGTGAAGAGTGAAGTCTGACTCAACGGGTTTGCCACGAAATCCACGAAACCCACGAAATTCTCCTCAGTAACAACAGCGCCACGGAATCCGCGGAACCCACGGAAAAAACTTGATTTTATGTTTGACGACGGTCCACACTGGTTTCAAAACCTGAACTTCCGTGGATTCAGCGGATTCCGTGGCCCTTTCTTTGTTGAGGAGGATTCGTGGATTTGGTGGATTTCGTGGCAACTAACAACCGATATCACGCCAATTACGATGCGTGTTAGTTCATCGTCGAAGCGGCATTACCCCACCCTGGCCCGTACAAAATCTGACCCGGCAACGCTCCTGTATGCTCCCCGTGATCAATCACCACTTCGCCATTGACGAGCACGTAGTCAATCCCAACGGGAAACTCCACCGGCTGATCCCAAGTCGCAAGATCTTGTATCGTTTCGTAATCAAACACGACAACGTCAGCCCACATCCCTTCGCGAATTACACCACGATCGTTGAGGCCCATACGTGTCGCGGGCCAGGAACTCATCTTGCGAACCGCTTCAGGTAACGTAAGCACGCCCATCTCGCGAACGTAGCGCGCAATGATGCGTGGGAATGTGCCGTAGCTCCTTGGATGTGGAAGACCAAGTGCGTCGACCGTACCAGGGTTTTGCGCTGCTCCCGCATCACTGCCGATGCTTGTCCATGGAAACGTCAACGCCGCGCGAATATCTCGTTCGCTCATCATATGATAGATCGCCATGACACGCCCTTCGCCCTGGAGCACAAAGTCCCACGCCGTGTCAGCCGGGTCTTTGCCAAGTTCTAACGCGATGTCTGCGATATTTCGATTTTCGTAACGCGCGTTGTCAGCATTGCGCGCATTTACCAACACCACACCGTCCCAGCCACCCGCCGCTTCGATGATGTTCCACCACCCCGGCGATCCCGTTTGCAACTCGCGCTTCAATTGCTGCCGAGTCACGGGATCTCTGAGACGGGCGCGTAGCGAATCTACGCCGCCGTTGAACGCCCATGACGGAATGGTGGCCTCCAACCCTGTACCGCCCGCTGTGTAAGGATACAAGTTGGCCGCCACATCCACTCCGCGGGCGCGCGCGCGGCGGATTGCCACACCGGCTTCGTGCATCAAAACATCCCAACCTGGTTCGTAGGCCGCCTTCAGATGAAAAATTTCAACGCGCAACCCACCCTCTTCTCCTAGACCGCGGCCTTCGTCCCGAATGTGACTTGCATACATGGCGCCATAACGCGCCGGAATTTCTGCCAACGCAATGAGTTCTTCGGTGGTTTGGTAGCTCGACGGTGGATAGATCAGGGCCGTTGTCATTCCCATCGCACCGGCCTGCATGGCCGTATCCAAGACGGCTTGCATCGCACGCAACTCAACAGCAGTGGGAGCCCTGCTATCACGACCAAGAATGGAAACTCTTGCCTGAGTCGCGCTGTAATACGTCCCAAAGTTGATACCGATACCCTGCCGTTCGAGTTGGGCGAAATAAGTACCGATTTCTGCCGCGGGCACTGGCGTGCCGCCCTC
>JAZDDD010000235.1:0-3431 GCA_036679545.1 Gemmatimonadota bacterium
CACGACCAACGTGACCGGCCAGACGTTTGCTCTTCCGGGTGCGCCGGATTTCGACGAAGCCGCAACGGTGACGGCGACCGAAGGAAACACCGAGATCTTCAACGGTGGCTTTTATTTCCAGGAAGAGATCGAACTTGGCGACCGTTTGTTCTTGAACGGTGGTGTTCGAATAGACGCAAACTCGGCATTTGGTGACGAGGTGAGCCTGCGGGGATATCCCAAGTTGGGTGCGGCGTATATCGTATCCGACGAGGCGTTTTTCCAAAACGCCCTCGGTTCGTTCATCGACGACCTCAAACTCCGGGTTGCGTTCGGTAAGGCCGGAAAGTTCCCAACACCATTCCTGCGCGACCAGTCTTTCGCGGCCACACAATTCCGCGGCGAGAGTGCAGCAACATTCAACAACCCCGGCAACGCGGATCTCGCGCCTGAGATAACCGAGACCATCGAAGCTGGGTTTGACATCGCACTTTTGAACAACCGCGTTGGTGTTGGCTTCACATACTTTGACGCGATCACGAAGGATGCGTTGTTCTTTGTTCCGGAACAGCCACTAACCGGTCTCGGAACCCAACTGCGAAACGTCGGTCAAATCGAGAACTCGGGTATCGAACTCGATGCTTCCATCCAGATACTCAATTCAGACAACCTGCAATGGAACGTTGGCATGACGTATCAGGCAGTGAAGAACCGTGTGACATCCCTCGGTGGTGAAGCACCCTTCAACATCACCGGGCAACAACGGGTTGATGAAGGATTGGCAGTTGGCGCGTGGAGAGTCACAACCCCCATCGACACCAACGGTGATGGGTTGAACGACGGCAGCGAGCGCCAACTTACCGGTGGTCAGCCATCACCGACCAAATCTGGCGGATTTTCGACGAACGTCCGCATCGCGAACGCGCTGACCATTTCCGCGAGCGCCGACTGGGCTACGGGCCACCAGGTCATGGACTTTGGTTCCGTATGGGCCACATTCAACGCCATTTATCGCCGCGAGCTGATCGAAGAAGGTTTTGTCTTCCCGGTTCGATATGAACTGGACGGCACCGAGATCGGGCAATACAGCCAGAGCCAGGCACGGAGCGCTTTCATCTTAGACGGCGATTGGTTCAAATTGCGCGACATCACGGCCCGCTGGGACATTCCATCATCGGCGTTTACACGATTCGGTTTGGATCGGGCCGCTATCACATTCAGCGCACGTAACCTCAAAATCTGGTCGGCAAATCCGCTGATAGATCCAGAATTGAACGGCCTGAGCGCTGGTGGCGTCCTCCAACTCGGCGGGCGTTCAAGCGTGACGTTGTCTCCACCACGCCAGTTCCGGTTTGGTCTGGACGTCACCTTTTAATCCACGAACCCACGGAGAATACATACGATGCTTACATCGACATTGCGCGGGTTCAAAGCGGCACGGACGCTGGCGGTTGCGGCGACGGTGTTGACCTTGGTCGGGTGCGACTTTCTGGACCCGACCAACGTAAACAACCCATCCACAACCGCCGACGACTTGGCGGCCGCAGAAAACCCCACAGCGGCGCTCCTGCCGGGACTTCGCGCCGCGTTCGCGGTCGCATACAACCCGGTGGAGCCAGAAGTCGTGAGTGACAACTACTCCATCCATGGAACGGGGTTGGTCAAGCAACTCGACAGCCCCCGGGACGTGACACCGGACGAAATTGGCAACAGAGCGTACGGCAGTAAACAGACGCTGCGGTCGTTGGCTGATTTCGTGTTGAACGATATAGCGCCCGGGGACGCCACGGCGACACCGGACGACCTTCAGGAAGCACGGTATTACCTCGGCATGGCTTTTCTGCTCCTCGGAGAACGGTTTGCTGCGGCGCCCGTCGCCGTCGACGGAACGCCCGTTGCGAGCGCCGATCTCGTACGCACGGCCATCACGGAGTTGAGCGCAGCGCTTACCGCCGGCAGCGGATTTGAAACACCAATACGAGCGGCGCTTGCCCGGGCTTACCGGCTCGATGGCAACGCCAGCGATGCCGAAACACAGGCCAACGCCGTGCTCGCGGCCGACCCGGCGTTCGCGCAGGGCCAGGAATACGATCCCGCTACGATCACGAACGGACCGTATGCGTTTCTCGTGATCCTACCGCGCTTGGATTTCCTGGATCCCAAGTACACCGCACGAGAAGCGCCGATCTATGTCGCCAAAGCAGAGGAAATGCTGCTCATCAAGGCCGAGATCGAGTTTTCACGCGGTAACTATGCTGGCGGTAGAGAATTCATCGCTCAGGCAATCGAGACGGCGCAAACGCGTTCCACGTCGAACTTCGACGATGGCGACGCTCGGTTGAATGAAGACCTCTCGGAACGGCCGCACGATGCGTCGATCACAATCAGATCAGACGCCAGTAGTCCGTTCCGGTCGGGATTGGTGCTGTCACGGCCGGGGATGGTATCAACACCGACCGTCGCCGCAACCTCTCTGGACGCGGATAGCGTCAGAGCATTGGACGCCGCAACGCAGACGGAAGACATCCTACACGCGTTCCACCTGGCCCGTCAGGAAATGATGTTGCTCGAAGGTCGTCGCATGACTGATCTTGGAATTCGACTGCCAATGGAACGCGACGAGATCGAGACCAATGCCAACATCAACGAAGGCGATCTCGGTACTGTAGCGATCGTTCCGGCGTACATTCCGGCTCAAGACTTGATGGACCTATTCGACCCGGCATCACCGTACGATGCGTCCGGCGTGTTGGTCACAACACAGGTAACCATCAACGTGGATATGAATCGGATCCTGGCGCAGCAACGAATATCGCCGTTTGGAACGCTGCCATAAGGGAACAGCGAACGTTGAACAGCGAACGTCGAACACCGAACAACAACAACGTAGCCTTGGGTGTTCGACGTTCGACGTTCGACGTTCGACGTTCGACGTTCGCTGTTCAGCGTTCGACGTTCAACGTTCGCCGTTTTTCAACCCCCACTGTGTACTCCGCCGCTGACCCCTCTGCCTCTCAATCGAGAACATCGGTTCCACCATACCGCCGTGTACCACTTTTCCGGCGACGTACTCCCCCAACGACGGACCAAGTTTGAATGCGTGACCGGACCCACCGCCTACGATCCACACGTTGTCGGCACCCGGTACACGGTCGATCACAAGATGGCCGTCGGGACTGTTGGCATATTGGCACACCCGTGACTCCAACAGTGGCGCATCACGGAGCGCGGGGAAACGACGTGCCACGTAGCTCTTCGTCCGTGCGATGTTTTCGGTAGTCGGCTCACGATGGTCTGTGGTCGGGTCAAATCGATCACCACGTGTATCGTCTCCCGCCTTAAACCCTCGTCCGGCCACATCCGGCACGCCGTACATGATCCTGTCATCCAGATCGACCCACACCGGAAGACGACTCGCAGCAAACCTCTTGTCTCCAGCGGGCACTCCAAAG
>JAZDDD010000236.1:0-8846 GCA_036679545.1 Gemmatimonadota bacterium
ATCGAACCAATATCCGGCGCGCCGATACACGAAGCGGCCGTGGATGTGGACGCCACGATGATCTCCATGGGCGACATTCCAGCTCGTTCCATCATCTCAAGCTCGAGGTGTTCGAAGTACCCTTGAAAACGCGCGGGGGGTCCCGTGTCGGTTCCCATCGCCACACGGACCCCCGCCTTGGCCAAAGCGTACAGGTTCGCCGACGCGATCGAAACACCGGCTTTGTACGTTTGCGCACTGGATCGCTCCCGCACGGCCGACTGATAGTCCGGATCACGCAGTTGATCTAACACGTGTGGATCGACTTGGCTCAGGAAGAACGGATCCGAAAAGAAATCCGGTTCGTTTTCATATACGTAGGTGGATAGCTCGCGAGTTAACGTCGGCGTGTAACAGACGTTACGCGCCTGCATGGCATCAATGAACTCTTGATCGATCGGTACATCGCGCACGCTATGCACCAAGAAATCAACACCCGCGTTTACCAGGGCTTTTGCGTCCGCGAGGTAGTAGAGGTGAGCGGCCACCGGCAATCCGTTTTCGTGGGCCTGCCGCGTGACGGCGGTGAACACACTCTCCGGCATCTTCGCAATGGACCCGAGGTTATCGTCAACACGCATCTTGACAAAATCGACGCCCAAGGAGGCGTTACGTTCCACCAGACCGGTTGCAACTTCCATGGAAGTGTCAGCGATGACATCACCGGCAACGAAGATCCGACTCCGATCAAGCCCGGCATCGTTTTGAGCGTCACGGAGGGTAACGGCCTCAGCTTGGTCTCCGCCCAGGCTGTTAACTGTTGTCACACCGTATCGTGCGTAGAGACGTAGTTGCCGTAGAAGATTATCCGTATCGTAGTATCCGGTTTCCAAACCTCGCGTGCCACCCACGTGTCCGTGCGTATTGATCAGTCCGGGCATGACGGTCTTGCCGGAGAGGTCAATGATCGTTGCACCCAAGGGCACGGGCACGTCACCGGCACTGCCTACCACATCGATGATGCCGTCCCGAACGACAATCACCGCGTCCTCAATGGGTTCGCCGCCATTGCCGTCGATGAGCCGCGCTCCCGAAAAAACCGTTGCCGGCGATTCGTTACCATTGCAACCGGCGAATGCTCCAAGAAATGCCAACGATACAACCAGTGCGTTTCGCATACTCAATACAACTCCGAATCTTGTTGTTCCGTACCGTTTCTCATCCACCCACGTCCACGACACGTAGAGAGACACGATCGATCGTGCCTCCTTCCAAAACCGAGTCCACGACGTCCATCCCTGCAGTCACCTCTGCGAATATTGTGTAGTTATGATCCAAGCGAACGTTGTCTATCAAGTTGACGAAGATCTGACCATCGCCCGTATCGCGGCCACGCGTTGACAAACCAACGGTGCCACGCCAATGCGCCCGCTCGGTCAATTCGTCGCGCGAGTACGGACCATCACCCACATACTCGTTCGCTCCCATACTCCCACCTTGAATAACAAAGTTAACCGCCACCCGATGGAACGTGAGACTGTTGAAATAACCCGATTCAGCCAGACGGACAAACCGACGCACATTGGTGGGCGCATCGAAGGGCCGCAACCGAAGATCGATGGCTTGACCGCCGCGCATGTGCAAGGTCACAACGGTGCGTTCCCATGCACGTAGTTGCGCAACTGTTGGCAATGGCGGCGACGGCAGCCGCACTGGCTGCGCCGACACATCGTCGTCGAGCCAACGACTCAGGATGCTCGCGGCGGAATCTGCTATGACGGGGTCAAAGTCAGAAAGATACGGACGCAAGACGCCGGCATCGCTTGGCGATCCAAGTTCGCCGAGACGTGAGATAATCGCCTGGCGTGGATCCCGAGAAGTTTCTTTTCCATCACCCGTCACACGCGTCATCGCGGCAATCAACGCCGGCACGGCCTCCGACATTTTCACGCTGCCCTCAAGGGCCTGCGCGGCGGTCATGACGAGTTGGTAGTCGGGCGTATTGAGGTTATCGATGTACACGCTATCCGCGTCGTGATCCACCGTGGCCTTCAACCCCGTGATGGCCGTTGTGCGGACATTCCAATGATCGTCGGTGGCAAAGCCATAAAGAGCCGGCACGTCATCGAGGTGTACGGCCGCGCGCGCTGCGTACATACGGACTTGCCATTGCGAGTGGGTTTGAAAACGTTCGAATACCTGGCGGGCCAAATCAGGTGCCACCTGCGATAGCGCTACGAGCGCGTGAGCCGGGTAATGCCAGTTGTGAACTGGTTGTTCCGATGTGGGAGGAAGTGCGGCCGCGATTCGAATCAGGATTGGCGAAACATCGGCCGAGTCGCAACTCGTGGCCATCAGATCAACGGCAAGTAACCCAACATGCGGACTGTTGTCGCCCACCACCTCGGTCAGTGGTACGCAACCTTCGGACGCTTTCGTAAAGCGGCCAAAAATCCGGAGGATTTCGTAACGCACCATAGGCGAAGCATCGTGTGGCGCCTGCATAATCAGACGCGTGCGTTCATCTACGTCATCGAGTGATGCAGCCCCCAACACCGCTAACCGTCGCACCCCCTCATCCGAATCTTCGAGCGCCGTTGCCAATAGCCCTCGATCTGCTTTGCCACCGTTTGCGAGCGCGGCCAGGGCCATTCGCCTGACCCGGGCCTCCGGCGCCGCGTCGGAACCACGGACCCAGTCTACCAGTTGGAGTGTGGCGCGGTCCGATAGACGGAATCCCCCGCGGTGTTGTTGTCGCACCAAAGATTCGAACCCGCGCGTCACTAACAGTGGATGGCCGTGAGACGCAGCGGTCAGGAGGTCGCGTTCTGCGCGATTCGCCGCATCGACCGATCCATACGAGAGTCGGCCGATTGTCTGTGCGATGGCACCGATCACGTCACGGTCCGTTTCGACCGCCAGCCGTGCGGCGAGCATGTGATAGGCCGGCTCCGAGATAACCCCAAAGACAGACTGGCCAACCGCATTGGCGGCGACGGCTCGGACTTCAGGGTCGGATGAGGCGAGCGGATGGGTAAGATGTTCGAGCCAATCAGGGCGTTCGGCCCGGCCTAAGGCCCGCACAGCGATTCTTCGGGTCAACGGGTCCATGGATTCGGTGCCAGCGACCAATTGTCCTAGGGTTGCTGACGTGCCGTCCCGACGGTCATCCGCCTCCATAACAGCTTGAAGCAGCTGGTCTTGTCCTTGCAGGGCGGGTCTGAGCGCGAGCGAGATACCGGCGAGGCACACAATAGCTGCGGAGATCCCCAATCGTACGGCAAACATCCGGGGATTATGTTCCGCATTGCCGGGTCGCGCTAGGCGCGACTGTCTACGTATTCTTTAAGAACCCTTAACACCTAGCGGTGCCACAAGTGCAATCGCCTTCCACATCCGCCGGATTCGACGTCTTTCTCAGCTATGCCCCAGATGAGCGGGACCTCGCGGAATCTGTCGCGGACGCCCTCGTAGAAGCGAACCTCACGGTCTGGTTTCGAGACGAAGAGGTGTTCGACTATGAAGGGATCGCGGTAGGGATTCAAAGCGGTCTCAGCCAGTCGAAATTCCTGTTGGCGCTGTACTCCGCATCGTACCCGCGGCGCCGTTCCTGTCAAAGCGAACTGACGGCCGCCTATCTGGTTGGGCGCCGCGAGGGCGGTGTCGGGAACAGACTACTCGTGGTAAACATGGAGCGTGATTCGAGCCACATCCATCCGCTCGAGTTGCGTGTTGAACACTTCGGAAAAATCAGCGGGCGCACAACGCAGCGTCTGCGAGAACTTGCCACGCGTGTCAAAGACCGCGTGGCGCGCGTCACCCAACCACTCGGCGGGGGCGGAGGCCTAGCGCGTCCCCCCTGGCACGGCAGCTCGGCGAAAGGATACGACCGGTTCTTGGGTCGGTTCCCCGAGATGTGGAAAGTGCATGACGCGTTGTGGCAACCGTCCCGCGATGAATCGGCGTCTCCGCCGATAGCCATCGTTCACGGATCACGCGGGATGGGCAAGACCGCCTTTGTTGAAGAGTACGCCCTGAGATTCGGATCAGATTATCCCGGCGGTGTTTTCTGGCTTCGGGCTTACGGTACCGAGCATGGCGAAACCGGTTTGGGACCGGACGAACGCGAGGCGGAACGCGATCGCCAAATCCGCGAAATCGCTACCGATTTGGCGCTGATTACCACCGACCGCAATCCAACAGCCATACGACAGGCGTTGGGCGATGCCCTTGGTCGTCGCAAACAGGCCTGCTTGTGGATCGTTGATGACTTCCCACGCAACATAGATCGGCACGGTTTGAAATCGTGGATCGGACCACATGAGTTAGCCCGGACTATAATCACCACACGGTGGGATGAGTATGCGCACGTCGCGGCGTCGGTTCGCATCGACAGCCTCGACACCGCGGCAGCACACGATCTGCTGACCCAACGCCGGGCGCCCGGTGAGACGAAAGAAAAACAGTCCGCGCGCACGATCGTTCGCCAAGTGGGAGGGCATCCGTTGGCCCTTGGCGTCCTCGCCGCATTGGTCGATCCGGAAACCGGCGACCTGTCGTACACCGACGTCAAACAGGGCATATCGATGGACTCGGAGGCAACACGGGCCGTTGCCGAATCGCTTGGCAGTCACTTGCCGGAAGGACACGTGCAATCAATCGCGAACGCGTTGATTCGCACCGTCTCGCAACTCAGCGGTGCGGCACAGGATTTCCTGCGTTTGGCGGCGACCCTCGCGGCCGCGCCGATCAATGCCTCATTCTTTGCCAGCGTGCTATCGAAGATTTCTGAGCAACCCATGTCTGAGGACGAGGCGCTCGACGCCATGCACGCATGTGATGCGCGTGCACTGACCGAAAAACCCGGTGAAGTATCACACTCCGCAAGCGTGCATCGACTCGTTGGGCAGGTCGCACATCAAGTCGATCCGCGTCCCGCGCGTCTTCAGTTGTTGCGTGCGGCGGCAATCACAACACTGATGGATCACTTGCCGGAACGATACGACCCGACGGGGTATTCGTCACTTGGCTTCGAAGTGGTGCATACGCGGGAACTCGTGCGCCGAGCATATACTGTTTCAGATGTCGAATTGCTTGGACGACTAGCCCGGTACGATCTCGTGCGTGGTGCATACGCGGTGGCGGAACAACTTTTCGAACGCCGACTGGAAGCGAGCAAGGACCTCTACGGCGACGGTGACCCCAGAACTGCAAATGCCTTGAGTCATCTGGCTGGCACCTGCATCGTCA
Organism: Gemmatimonadota bacterium; assembly: GCA_036679545.1. Classification (GTDB taxonomy): domain Bacteria; phylum Gemmatimonadota; class Gemmatimonadetes; order Gemmatimonadales; family GWC2-71-9; genus JAZDDC01. The sequence goes on from JAZDDD010000236.1 coordinate 5,230, forward strand.
CCGGAGATTTGGATCGCGCCGCAGTCCTCCATGAAGAATCCCTCGCAGTGCGGAAACAAAACTCCGATGAACGCAACGTATTGCTCTCCGTCGGAGATTTAGCGGCCGTGCGTTTTGCACAGGGGCGGTTAGCCGACGCACAGCGGTTGCAAAAGGAGGCATTGGAAATCAGCTTCCGTGTCGAGGGTGACCAACATCCAACAACCACCACGGCTGCGTGGAATCTATTCTTGACGTTAGACCGTATGGGCGATGAAACCGCAGCCGATACAGTGCGCCGTCAGCATCTTGGCTGGCTCCACGATGCCAAGCCCGGAGACATTGGAACCGAACAACGACGCATCCGCGAGTTAGTAGCGCGTTAAGTTATGTAGCCCCCGGACGCCACCTCAACGCAGGGTCGGGGACTCACGTACAACTGATGTCACGCCCCAACCCTGAGCGAACGTGACGCTGCCAACCCTACTCCAATTTCCGGAGATTTATCGTATGCGTGGTCCTTGGACTTATGCCGCGTTCCTCTTGTCGTTCGCCGCTTCCGTCTCCCACACCGCAACGGCCCAGCAATCGTTTCCAACACCTGAATCGGTCCTCGGGTTTGCGATCGGCGCCGATTTTCATCTGGCATCGTACGATCAGTCCATCGCGTACTTTCAGCGGCTCGCGGCAAGCAGCGACCGGATGCAGCTCGTGGAAATCGGACGCACCTCGGGCAATTTGCCGTGGTACATCGCACTGATATCGTCGCCGGCCAACTTGGCCAATATAGAGCGGTATCGCGACATCGCACAGCAGTTGGCGCACCCGGAGAACCTCGACGACAATGCGGCACGTGCGTTGGCAAACGAGGGCAAAGCGATCGTCCATATTGATGGAGGTCTCCACGCCACGGAAGTGGCCCATGCTCAACATAATATTCAGCTCGCCTACGACCTGGTAACGTCCAACGACGACCCGGAGATTGCATCCATTTTAGAGAACGTCGTCTTGATTCTCTGGCCGTCAATCAATCCCGACGGTCAAAACATGGTTGCGGCGTGGTATGAATCGAATGTCGGCACATCGTTCGAGGTGTCACCGATACCGTTTTTGTATCAGAAGTACATCGGCCACGACAACAATCGTGACGGGTACATGATCAACATGATCGAGTCGCGTGTCACGACCCGTGTGGTCCGCGAGTGGGAACCACAGATCCTCTACAATCATCACCAATCTTCGCCGTTTCCAACACGGATCTGGATCCCCCCGTTCGCGGAACCAATTTCGGAATACGTACATCCGCTGATGTGGCGCACGGTCAATCTCATGGGAATGGCCATGGCACAGGCGCTCGAAGAACGGGGACAGAAGGGCGCGGTACACATGGGGACCGGATTTGACAATTGGTATCCCGATTTGCGGCCACAATCATTGTATTCCAGTCCCTGGGAAGGGGGTTGGTGGAGACTCCGTGACGCCGTGGATTACATGTTGACCGCGTCTATCTCCGTGCTCGACGTTGCGTCGAAATACAAAACGGACATCCTGTATAACCGGTACCAGGCGGGGCGCGATGTCATTCAGCAATACACCGATAACCCACCATACGCGTATTTCGTCCGACAACAACAACGCGACCCGATGGCCGCCGTTGAACTGTTGCGACGCCTTGCATACAACGGGATTGAAATCCATGAATTGAACAACGCCGTTTCTTTCCAGGGACAGACCTTCGCAAGTGGCACTTGGGTCATTCCGATGGATCAACCGTTTGCCAATTTCGTGCGGCAGCTTTTTGCCATCCAAGACTATCCTGACATACGTGAGTTTCCGGACGGTCCGCCCGACCAACCATATGATGTCGCCGGATGGACATTGCCCTTGCAAATGGGTGTCGACGTCATTGAGGCCGCCCAACCGTTACCTCCGAGTATTCGAGTTGCGATGGAGCTGGTGCAGGGCGTCCCCATGGAATGGAACGCAGAGGTCGGGGATGCAACGCCGTTCGACACCCCACGTGGTGTCGGTTTCAATACCAATGCAATCGCCGCCGGCATTTTACCGGCACCTGGCGTCATTGAAGGCGGCGGATCAGCCTTGGTCGTCGACCCTGCTCAGAACAATGCGTTCCGGGCCATCAACGCGGCCTGGCAACAGGGAGCCACCGTACGTTTTGCGGCCGGGCAACCCGCAACGGAGGACGGCGCAGCGACGAGCGGTTCGTATCAGATCAGCGGATTGAGCGGAACCGCCGCAACCACTCTTGTGAGTGATCTTGCCTTGCAAAGTTTTCGTTCCAGGGCAAACGGCAGTGCCATGCCAAAACCGAGGATCGGTCTGTATCGCCCATGGCGAGCGTCAATTGACGAGGGTTGGACACGTTGGTTGTTAGAGTCCTATGGGTTCGACTATGTGTCCGTGTACAACGCCGACATCATTTCCGGCGATCTCGACGACCGTTACGATGTCATCATCATCGCCGATATTGGTGGCGAAACCATCATGAACGGGTTTGCCAAGGGTACGGTACCTCCCCGATACGCCGGTGGCATCGGACGTTTGGGGGTCCGCGCACTTGATGAATTTGTCCGCGCGGGCGGAACGCTTGTCACGCTAAATAGCAGTTCCGAATTCGCCATCGAACAGCTCCATCTCCCGGTAGAGAACATGGTTGATGGGGTTGAACGTGAAGAATTCTTCCTGTCCGGATCGATTGTCGAGATGATCGTCGATCCATCACACCCGGTCATGTCCGGCATGCCCGAACGGGCCAACGTCTTCGTTGGTCGTAGTCCGGTTTTCAGCACAACGGAGGGCTTTGAAGGCTCCATTTTGGCAAAGTATTCGGCATCCGGCAGTCCGCTGCTATCGGGATATTTGTTGGGTCCCGAGCATCTGCAAGGATACGCCTCCGCCGTGGACGTTGAGCACGGAGACGGCCGGGTCCTCCTTCTCGGCATGCGCCCGCAGTGGCGAGGCCAGCCGTTTGGCAACTTCCGGATCCTCTTCAATGCGGCGCTTTACACATCCGATGTGGCGGCCGTACGCGCCCCGAACCCCGAGTTTTGGACAAAACCAGATACCGAGGAGTCGGAGGAAAGTAAAGAACCCACGACCGGGAGATAGTTTCCCACACGCTTTCCCACACCAGATCGACCGTGAACTCACGTTACTAACGACGCCGCAAACTATTTACTGACATAGGCTTATCGCGACGCTTGTAATGTGACATCACCGAGCCAGGAAAACGAACGTGGACAACTCCTGCTCGGAAATGAGGGATCGGCGCCACATGACGGGTGACGATTGTCACCGCGCAACAGGTGAGTCCGGTCACCGGCATTGGGGTGAAAAAGTGCAACGTTGCTGGCGTACCGGGGAGGTGAGGGGCGAGCGGCGTTTGCCGCATTTTTTTGTTTCAATTCGGATGTCGACTTATCGCCACACCTCTCGTAAGTTATCTGCTTGTCCAAAACCTGTATATCACCGCAAGGAGGCGTGATGCGTACCGAGTGGTTTAATGGTAGGTCTATGGCCGTAATCGTCGGGCTGGCGGTTGTTGGCACAAGCTGTGGCGTCAAGCAAGACGCTCTCGATTCGGAACTGGCCGGACTTCGCCAGGAAATGGAATCGGG
>JAZDDD010000237.1:0-2572 GCA_036679545.1 Gemmatimonadota bacterium
GTTGGCGCCTCATTGTCCACCGTCACACTCACGCTCTGGATCCCGGTATTGTTCGCGCCGTCTATGGCCATTACATCCACGATATGCAGCCCGTTGGATTCCAGCGTCGTATCCCAGGTCACCTCATAGGGATCGTTACTACTCGTCCCCAGTAATATACTATCGACGAAAAAGACGACCGAGTTCACTCCACTAGGATCTGTGACGGTTGCCTGGATCGTGACAATCCCGCTAACTACGGCCCCTGTGGCCGGCACGATCCCAGTGATTGTGGGAGGCGTCGTATCCGCCACGGTCACCGTGCGGGTGACTTCGAGCGCCGCATTGCCCGCGGCGTCATTCACGTTATACGTCACGGAGTAACTGCCGGCGACGGTGGTGTTCACAGCGCTGGCATCAATCACGATATTCGCCGGCGGAATGACTCCATCCACGTCGTCCAGGGCGGTGGCGCCCTCTTCGGTATACGTTCCGCCCAGGTTCACGGCTTGCGGGTTGGCCCCCGTCAGCGTGATCACCGGCGGGGTCGTATCGCCCACGATCACCGTGCGGGTGACTTCGAGCGCAGCATTGCCCGCGGCGTCATTCACGTTATACGTCACGGAGTAACTGCCGGCGACGGCGGTGTTCACAGCGCTGGCATCAATCACGATATTCGCCGGCGGGATGACTCCATCCACGTCGTCCAGAGCGGTGGCGCCCTGTTCGGTATACGTTCCGCCCAGGTTCACGGCTTGCGGGTTGGCCCCCGTCAGCGTGATCACCGGTGGCGTCGTATCGCCCCCTCCCGTAACGGTAAACGTGACACTCGCCCCTGGCCCAGCTGTCCCCCCGCCATTGTTGGCCGAGAACGGCGTGGCGTGCACGGTATGACTCCCAACCGTTAAACCTGCGCCGATGTAGGATTGACCTAATGGCAATACATTTACATCACCGCCGGAATCTCCACCCAAGAAGTAGGGAGCGCTATTTTCATTCCGGAAGGGGCCGGGCGGAATAGCGCCCCCATCCAGGTTTAACCGCACGCTCTTTGTATCACCCTCTGGACTGGGTACCTGGGCTTCGATATTGCAGCCGTCGACGCTTCCACTACAATCTCCAGGCAAGTTTACGATAGCCCCATTGCTCAACACACGCAGAAATGCATTACTGGCCGCATTATAAAGGCGGAACTCACTGATTACATTGCTCCCGGCACCCGCCACGGTCACGGTACGCGTCACCGTGTTGCTAGGCGCCGTCGCATCGTTAACCGTGAAACTGACCGTCCGGTCCAGCGTCGACGGCGGGGTGCCCGTGTTCGCAAAGGTCACCCCTCGCAACGCCGCCTCGTAGTTGACCACGGTATCCGTGCCGATCAAGGTCAGGGTGCCTGCGCCCGAATCAAAGTTCCCAATGATCGTGGCCGTATTGGAAAAGGCCAGCACATCTTTGCCGTTTTCGTAGTTGCCCGTGATCGCCACGGTTGCACCGGTCAGGTTCTCATCGTTCGCGACCGTCAGCGTCCCCGTGATCGGCGTCGCCGAGTCCCCTTCCGTGTAGGCCAAGGCCGCAGCTTCGACGTTCGCCAACACCGGGTCCCCATTGGGATTACTCGGACGAACCCAGACGGCCATCTCCGATCCAATACCTGGTGGACGAATAAAGGTGACATCCCCAGCAAACGCTGTGACACTTGTCTCCTGCACTACAGTCCCGCTCAAAATATCCAGCCAGTGCAAATCATAGGTCCCGGCCCCGATGTCCTGTACCCCAATTTGGCCCGTCAGATTGGAGGCATAGAGGATATACGAATCGGTGGTGGGATCGGCCAGTACATATTGCGTGCCATCAAACGCTAGATCATCACGAGGGCTCATCTGGGCAAAGTTGGTCGTCTCCATAAACTGCACCAACCGCCCACAATCCTGCAGATCCGACGTCGCCGTCCCCGCAATGTCCCACTGAAATACCATCACATACGCGCCACCCATGGCGACGGCCCAGTTCTTCTCACGCACTTGAGCCCCCGCGTGGCCCGAAGACTCAGACATGGTAATGTTATACGGGCTTTGCGCCCCGGCTGCAGTATTAAACGCTTGGACCATGCCATCATGCAGCCCCTGGGCACTCTGACCGTTGAACTGAATCGACTGGTGGTCCAGGTTCGGATTATTCGCAAATTCGGTAAACGATAGTCCGCTCAATTTATGGACACCGATGGGGTGCAGATTGTCATCAGCCGCCCGGATAATGGCTGCCATGTTCGCGATACGGGTCGCAGAAAATTCTTCTTGGTATTCTTCCGCAATGACCCACACCAAATGCTGATGGTGCTCGAAGCGGTCGACGATCGCTTGCAGAAAATCCCGCTCCTCGTCGGGCACGGCGTCTTCAAAATTACAGTCCCAGATACAAGCATCATCATCATAGAAAAAGGCATAGATCAGGATGCCGGCTTGATCCATGGCTGTAAACCACGTCTCCCATTGATCCAACACGGCATTGTTCAACCCTTGGGCAGGATCATTATTCACGAAAGGATTATGCGACCCAGAACCATCCCCGCCATGAGACCGAATCATTTGGAAAT
>JAZDDD010000238.1:0-4674 GCA_036679545.1 Gemmatimonadota bacterium
GTGTTTGTCAAAGCGTTGATAAACCTTTTAGGAGTCTACCCCGTCGGTACGTGTGTCATCCTGGATACGCACGAGGTGGGAATCGTGCACGCCGCGAATCCGGATCAGACGAAGTCCAGCAGGCCGGTGGTGCGATTGATAATCAACGAAGATGGCGAAGGCATCAACCCGGCTCCACTCGTGGATCTGTCGGACGAACTTTCGCCCGGTGTTCACGAACGCTCCATCATCAAAGTGGTCGATCCCGGGCGTTACCACATAACCCCTTCGGATTTCTTTGTTTGACCCAATAACTGGAAAGAACTACGGAGAAACCGAAAACGGGCCGTTCTAGTGGCAATTGAGTCCACCGGCTCTCCCCTCCAAAGAGAACCCCATCGGGCGACAGGGTCAGCGGCCCGTTTCCAGCGTCTGTTACCGTATATGCCAGTAGATGTTCCTGGTCCCGTCAGGAACATTCTTAAGACGGGCGGTGTATACCAGGTCAGCCCCTCATCTGTGCAAAGCCGTGCGCCAAGCAATAGCTCGAACGCTGGTCATCCTCCTTCTGGTATGCGGTTCCCACCCAACCACGGCGTTCCAGCGTGATTCGGTCGCGGTCGCACCAACGCAGGTGGTCGGATACATCTTCGCCGCGAATGGTACGTCACCAATACCCGGTGCGGTCGTCGCGTTAACCCAGTTTGAGTCTGGGCGTGCGTTCCAAACGGTCACCGACGACCGTGGGAAATATTCGCTGCCCAACGTGCCACCCGGTCACTATCGCGTTGATGTTCGGCGTATCGGATTTCGTCCCACGTATGTCACGTTGGATATCGCTAGCGCGCGTCCGGTCAACTTATCCATAGCGCTCGACGTTCACCCGATCCTGTTGACACCGTTGGCCGTCACGGCTCGCAGCCATCCGCACGGGATGAAGCCGACGACACGTCGCGCGGACGCGCAAGCAATCACCATCTTGGCTCGTCAACGCAAATACCTCACACCCGACGTTCGCGAAATCACCGCCGACGATGTTGCCCAGGCGGTCACGTTCGGCGACGGCGACGTGCTTCGTGCACTGCAAACCGTACCGGGTGTCACGACGAAGAGCGATTGGACGGCGGAACTCTGGACCCGCGGCGGTCAGTGGGACCAGACGCGTGTGTACTTTGACGGTGTACCAGTATTCAATCCGTTGCACACGTTCGGCATGTTCTCCGCCATCTCGGCTGAAGCAATAGAACGCGTTCGTATCCACCCAGGTGTAAAACTTTCCTCGCTGGATGAAGGAGCCGCCGGAGTGGTCGAAATTGTGTCGGCCTCCGCAAAGGAACAGGACCAATTCATCGGCACCGTATCCTTCTCTACCTTCCAAGGGGGCGCGTCCATTCGACAACCTTTGCAAAATGGAAACGGCGGCCTCGCCCTGTCAGGCCGAATAGGTAACACCAGCTTGCGACGTGACAGCCCCTACGGTTTTCTCGATTTCACCGGACGCTTCGATCTTGCACTCACCGCGCAAACGTCACTGGAAGCAAGTTTTCTTTGGAGTGGTGACCGCCTCCGCGAATTCGACGCCCCGAGCGCGTTGGCAGCGCGAGCTGATTGGCAAAATATCGTGGGCCGCACCACGCTCATCACGATGGTCGGCAAGACTACTGTACGTCAAACAGTTGGCATCTCGCGCGCGAGCGCCAGAACACAAAGGAGAACACAGTCACCCGGACCCGGGCTGCCGACCGCCATCACCTGGCCAACCGATAATTCTCTTTATCAAATCATGTTCCGCGGCGATTTGGCCTCCCAAGGGTCTTTTGATCTGTCATGGCGTGCCGGCTACGAAATCAAATTGCTGCGCACGCATTACTACGGCTCCCCAACGGCGCCCTATGCGCGACAGACATTTACGGATACCCTGACCTATCTTGACCGCGCAGAGGTAAAGGCCATTTGGGGAGAAATGGCTTGGCGGCCGTTTGACTGGATCGAGGTGGAAAGTGGTTTGCGTATCGAGCACGGTGGGGCCCCGGGCCCGCCCGGGAGAAGCTTCCAATACGCTCAAACACTGGCCGGGTCTGGTGCCGTCATTGGGCCTGGTTTGCAAGTCAGTCAGGTTTGGCTAATGGCCGGCCCACAAGTACCCGTCCTTCAGGCAGACATCATAACGGCTGGCGGTGAGTTTTGGCTTGCGCCCGGGTTGTTGGCGGGTCTGAACCTCTACCAACGTTTTTCGCGCGGCGTCATCATTGCAGATCCGCGACCAGGGTTCAGTTCCACGCGGGCGCTCTTCGAAACTGCCTCAAACGACGCTCGCGGTTTTGAAGCGTCGCTGAGAAAAATAAGCGGGCCATGGACGGGGGACGTTTCATACGCACACACCAAGTCCACCATGCACGCGTTGGGCGCCACATTTCCTTCGACCGCCGAACGAGAGCACGTCATAAATGCCACCATGCACACCGCTTTCCCTCGGCCCATACTGAGCGGCCACGTGAGTACCGGTGTGACCACGCGAATCTCGTCGGGGGCACCTTTCACGCGTCTGTTGCCGTGTCCCCCCATTTGCAGTAGTGCGGGCGCGTCAACACTCCCAACCGGCCCAGAAAACGAAGCCGCGCTCGGAGGTCTGAGCTATGGTCCGTCGCAATTCCCAACCAATGCATCGGACGACTTGCCAAGACAACGGGCATCCACCGAGTGGGTGGGACTCCCGAACGCACTGCGTGCGCCGAGTTATTGGGACGTGGGTGCTTCGATTGAATGGTCACGATCGTTTAACGCCACACACGTTACTGCGTACATGCAAATTCGAAACGTTTTCAATCGTACCAACGCCATAACCTACGTACCAGCAGGCGAGAACGGCTGTTCGGCGTTATCGAACACGACCCTTGGTTCGGTATCAGGAGACTGCTTCGAAGCGGGCATCCCATTTCGACCGGTTTTTGGGATGCGTATGCGGTTCTGACCTACGGTTGATATCCCGCCAACTCTTTACCACAAAACCCACGAAACCTTGGAAACAATAGACTCCGCTGACGGCTGTTAACGGGAGTGAAGCCAACACGTCATTGGGACGTGAGGCTCACGACATGGAGATCGTCACCCGCGGTGGGTGCGAACTGGATAACCTGAACTCCTGCAATGCGAACGGTTATCTGCTCCAACGTATTAGGCACCGCGATGCGGTAGCTAGCTGCAGATTCCGGTGTGTTCGTGATCGAGACTCCGTCGCTCGGCAAGATGGTCATATGTTCGGATGATTCAACAGAAAGAACCTGGGCCGAGACATCCCGACGCGCACTCACGACTATCGTTAGTTCACCAGCTTCCTGCCAAGACGATACGTCAATGACCAGTCGGGGACTCCGAGGCGCAAAGGACACAACGGCTCCCGCCGGTTGGGACACAACCGGCGTAGGTGGCTCCGGCGTGCTGACAGTTTCTGTTCCTACGAAAACATCCACCACCGTATGCCATCCAGACACCATCCAAGCTCGAACTGGCTGTAAGGCAGAGGTCGCCGCCAACAGGATGACGATCCCAGCCGCTACCTTCCACGACTCCCACTCGCGCCGCCGCGTCAACCCCGCGGGCACACGTCCTGGTGGTAGGATGACATCTACGACGAACTCACTTTTCAACGTGTTCGAGGCGTGCCGCAGCTCGTCAAACGCAAGCGCACATTCCTCACAAGCCTCAACATGTTGTTCTACGTTCGTGCGTTCCGGAAGATCGGCCTGGTCGTCTAACACACGAAGCAGACCCGCTTCGTCTGGGTGTACATCGTTGCGTGCTGCATTCATTGGACAATCTCACGGGCGTTGGCAAATCGTCGCGCCAATTTCCGAAGCGCTCGGGCGACGATCGTGCCAATGGATTTCGTTGTGGTGTTAACGGCTTCTGCCATTTCTCGATGAGTAAAACCTTCTTCCCGCATCAACAATACCGTTCGTTCCTTTTCAGATAACGTGGCGAGCATCGTGTGTACTCGCTGTCGCACTTCGGCGCGTTCCGCCAATCGATCGGGGCCAAGCGGTGAGTCGCCGATGGGCACGCGCCCCGGCGAATCGTTGAGCAGACGGCGGTGCCGAGCATTCTCCCGGATACGATCTCGCGCAACATTGGCGGCAACCGTGAACAACCATGCCTTCAGATTGTCACTGCGGGCAGGCGGCCGATTTGCCAACCGGAGAAACGCCTCATGCATCACGTCTTCCGCCGTAGACTCATCCCCCGTCAGCCGGACTAAGAACCGGAACAGAGACTCTCGATTTTTACGATACAGACTGTCGAGATCCATAATGGGCCAAACAAAACCCCTTCGCCTCCCGGGCGCTACGGCCGAATTCTGGTGTGCGTCCTGCTGCCCTGCCTACCGCGTGTACCCTAGGTGAACGAGTGGACAGGGCCGGTTCTGCCCTCTTGTGGGACGCCTTATCCGGATGTCGCAATGGCCCGACTCAAATATTCCTCGGCGCAAGCTGCCCCCACCCCAAGAAGATGCGTCCCTGAATCTGAAGTAAATGGCACATCTCAGCCTGGCGATCCCAATCGTTGTGTATGACTTTTGCTAGACCCGACTCCACACGCCGAAAGTTTTAGCCGGAGACCGACATTTTCGCTGAGTTTCTGACGTACATGCGGCAGCTGCCCGCTCGGGTGCGCCGTTTCTTCCAGATCGCGTACCGG
>JAZDDD010000239.1:0-2141 GCA_036679545.1 Gemmatimonadota bacterium
CCACAATGCGGAAACCGCGAACCAAGACTGTCTGTCCAGTGAGTACCACGTCCGACGTCATCGTAACCACGTTCGCGTTTTCAAAAGCAGTCACGCCGGGGACCTGTGCCACCACAGCGGCCGGTGACGTCGCACACAGGGCCACGATACCAATCAGTCCAAGACGCTTACTAGTTCTTACTACGGTTTTCATTCCGTTGCCTCCGGTTGGTCCGCGGGGTAAGCAGACAGCATACATCTGCGATCGAGAACACTAACACTTCTTTGCTTTGGGTGTTCGGATTTCAGCCGTCGATGACGACGGCTGGAGCACGACCAAGTGCTTGCCGAAAACGGAGGACCGTCCACACAATGGCAAGCAGCCCAGCAACGATCAGGGCCCATCCGGCCAACGGGTTCATACGATAGATAGCCGCCAACCCGGTACCCGACACGGTAAACAAGATCGCCCCAGGCAAGATGCCAACAGCCGTGGTCCACAGGAATGTAGGTCGTCCGAGTGTTGTGAGGCCAGACGTCCAATTGATTTCGGCCGAAACGGCGAGCGAGTTCGAAACTGATAACGGCACCCACGACGGCACCGGACCACGACATGAATGTGCCCAAGACCGGCCCGAACAACATGCCATTCAGCATGGCCGGAATTTCCGCGGGGATTGGCAATATTGCGACGACCATCATCAACATCGGCGCGAAAACAAAGGCCCACCCACCCAGGCCCTTTGCGAATCGCTCCAATGCACCCTCAGCCGTTTCCGATTGGAACACAACAGATTCGTTCAGATCGATCCCGAACACCGGTTCGACAACCAACGCTAACAACGCAAGTGCAATGACGCATGTGGCGCCGGCGATGTCGCGATTGCGTATTCGAACCAGGACAACCTCCGTCTTGGTGGGTTAGAAACGTACCACCGTACGCGAGGCCGTAGAAGCGGTTTCACAATAACAGCTGATTAACGACGTGCGATCAACGATTGGCGAGATTTGGTCATCTGAATTCGTCCAATCGTTGATCTGCAGGTCAGCCCCTCCGCCCCCGAATCGCACTCATGACGCGACCGTATTCATGATCTGACGAGATCGTTTCGGCAGCAGCTTCCAATTGGCTTCTCAGCGCACTATCGGAACGGTACTTGTCAGCGATTGCCCTGAGAACGTTTGCCTTCGCAAAGTCGCCACCAATCGTGGAAGCGGACCGTATGGCGTCTGACACCACGTCATTCGAAATGCCATCCCGATTTACCAACGTGGTTAGAACACGTTGCCGTTCAAAGTCGGATCCTATGCCGTCCACAGATTCGAAGAACAATCGTCGAAGCGACTCTTCCACGACAAATTTGCCAGCCACGTTCATGAGTAAACGAGCCGACTCGAAATCCGATTGGATGCTCCTGCCGGACATAAGCAGCAACCGAAGGTTCTCGGTGCTAAGGTTCTCGGTCTCCAACAGTGACGCCAAAACTCGTTGTAGTTCAAAGTCGGATGCAATACTGCGTGTAGCACGGAGGTACGAATCCCGGGCGGTTGGGTCGTCGAGATATCGCGTACCAAGGGCGGTCAGCAAGCGCGCCAGCTCAAAATCAGATGCGATGTCGTGAGCCGATTCGAGCAGCATTTGGATGACGTCGGTTTGTAATCCTTCTTGCTCCAACAACGCCCGTAACACACGTGCTTTTTCGAAGTCGGACCCGATCGTGTTGGACGCCTGAATGTATGTTCGGCGAAGATTCTCATCGCGCAAGTCGTCGGCATGGATGGCGCGAAGTAGCCGCGCCATCTCAAAATCCGAAGTGACATTTCTCATTGCGCGTCGCAGAATTGCCGCGACCTGATCGGGATCGATTTCACGTGTCTCGATGGCCGCAACATAGAAACGACGGGTGAGGTGTTCCCCATGCGATTGCTCGGCTTGGGCAAGCAATGCCGGTACACCGCCATTGGTTAGGATGAAGTCAACACGACCTTCGATGTCGTACGAACTATGACGAAAGAAGTCCTGCAACGCGCGTGGTAACCACTCCTCCGCCTCAGACCCGTACGTACTCTCGCTCCCGTTGACAAACCAACGACGTTGTAGACCGCCACCGGCCGCCCGAAGCTCCACACGTCGTGAGTCTCCGTTCATATCGATCTCGATC
>JAZDDD010000024.1:0-14713 GCA_036679545.1 Gemmatimonadota bacterium
GTCCGCCACGCTTGTTGATTCTCATCCAGCACCGAAATTGAGTCGTTGCGCAAGAACTCATAACGCACTTCTGACCGCGTGGCCCAGCCGCCAAATCCTATTTGATGTGTGTTGCCTATTTGCAGCTCGTTGTCCAAACGCATGGTAAAATCTTGCACGAGGTTGTCTTCCGTTGTCCCATTGGCTCGGCTGATCAGCAAAGAGTCGGTGTCAGCATTTCGCGTCTCAAAGTTCGTGTTTCGGGTGTAGTCACTGAAGTATTCCGAGTATGCGACCAACGCATTCGAGTAGAACTGAGGGTGCCATTGTCTCGCCCATTTCCCGCTGATTCCCTTGTTCCCCCAATCGGTGAGATCCGTCACGTCGTTGTTAATGGCACGTGTCGGTTGCGTACCCTGAGATGTGAGGGTTTGCGTCTGCAACCGGGAGTTATCAAGGTAGTCCTGCCCGTTATACAAACTGACCGACATCACATCTCTCACCGAAGGATTGTACGTCAGCTTGGCGTTTAGGTCGTAGAAATAGAAACTCGGTTCGAATGTCGTGAAGTTTGCATTGGCAAACTGCCCTCCAAATCTTCCACCGAGCCTACCGCCACGACCCCCGAGTCCCGCAGGACCAGCTTGCGTTACCCCCGAATCCTGGGTGTTAAACATGTCGAAGATGCTGTTGAACAAACCCGTTTGCAGTACATCCGTGTATGACCTCCGGGCCGTAAACACGAACGAACCTTTACCAAACAAGGGCAGCTGTGCCGACAGCTGTGAACTCAACAGGTTTACACCCATACTCAGGTGGGCGCTGTTGGGATCGCCAGACTTCCCGGTCATATCGACAACGCTGGAGATCCGACCACCGTACTGAGCCGGAAAAGCGCCTTTGTACACTTGTACGTCCTTGATGGCATCCGCATTGAATGCCGAGAAGAATCCAAAAAAATGGTCGACATGATATACGGTCATACCATCGAGTAACACGAGATTTTGATCTGGAGTGCCGCCGCGAACGTACAAACCCGACGAGCTTTCGTTAGTCCCGCTGATTCCAGGTAGGAGTTGCAACGAGCGAAAAATGTCGACTTCTCCGATAGATGGCAGATTGGCCAGGTCGCGGGGAGAGGCGACGATCTTGCTAACACCGTCGCTGGTTTTCACCATCCGATAATCGTCGGCGACCACCTCAATTTCTTCTAACTCGAACGGAATAGCCGCGAGATTGACGGAAACAAGACCATCCTCGGCCTGACCAGCGGACACGACAAAGTCCACGGCATGGTAGCCAATGGCGGTGACACGTATGGTGACGTCGGTAGTCGGCACGCCGACGACGCTAAAAAACCCGTCGCGATTGGTTGCCACCCTCACACCCATCTGCGCCACGGAGACGGTAACAAACGGTAGCGTCTCGCCACTGGCGGAATCACGGACGACGCCCTGAATGGTACGGCTCTGCCCTTGAGCCACTAACGGATCCCGACCGGCAAACAGAAAAAAACTAAGAACCGATGCTCGCCAGATGATTTGCGATATCATGGAAACAGACACCTCCCCATTCAGCAGGTACGCAAGCCAGGGTTGCGTACGCCCGCGTTCATGCCGACTGACACGTGTATGGACCAAAACGTTAGGTTGTTGGTAAGACTTGAAATCTGTGACCAGATCCGGTGACGACTCTGGACCTAACATTCTTTGACCTTGACCTGTCTGTGGGATATCCTGTGGAGCATGCCGGGGCTAGCACAAGCGACGCATCTTTTGTTGAACAGGCCAAACGAGGCAACTCGACTGCCTTTGAGACGCTGGTGCGCCGATACTATCGAGCAGCTCATGCAACGGCACTTTCGCTTGTGGGAAACTCGATGGACGCCGAGGACGTGTGTCAGGATGCGTTTGTCCGGGCGTTGGAACGGTTGGAGGACTGCCGGTCGCCCGATCGCTTCAAGTCCTGGCTTCTCAAGATCGTCCGCAACCGCGCCCATAATTACCGGGAGTACCAACAAGTGAGGGCTGGCACGGCAATTGAGGACGTTGCAGTCGCCGGACGTTCAAATCCTAGCCAGGATGTCGTCAGATCGGAATTGAGGAGTAAACTAGAGAAGGCGTTAAGTGAGCTAACCGAGATGCAACGACAAGTGGTACTTTTATACGACCTGGAGGGATGGAAGCACGACGATATCGCCGAATCGCTCGGTGTATCGATTGAAAGTTCTCGTCAATATCTCTTCGTCGCGCGCAAGCGGTTACAGAAAATTCTCGGAGCTGACAGCGTCACGGTGTATCTTCATGACTGACCAAACCGATAAACCCATCGACTTCTCCGAACTGGATCCAACCCGCGATCCCCTACGTTTCGATTCGCTTGTTGACGACGTCATGCGCAATGCGGAGCACGAACTCGCTGCTCGACGAGAGGCAAATAACATCGTTGGCCAATTGGCGCGTTGGCGAATACCGATATTGACCGCGGCGGCGGCCGCGGCCGTTTTCCTGATCGTCTCGCCGAACGGCGTAACGACCCAAAACACCCCTACCGAACCTAACTCGGGTATTGCCGAGGCCATTGGAATTCCGACAGAGTTCGCCGCCTGGATGCGCGGTGACGCCGAACCATCGATGGCTGACATCTATGTAGGATTTAGCGACCAATGAACGTCAAGATCCAAGGGCTCCTGGTGGTTCTCGGGGCTACACTCGTTGGCGTGGCCGGGGGCGTCGTCGTGGAGCGAACACGCGATGCAACACCGACGCCGCGTTGGACAAACCAGCAAGGCCCACCCTGGGAGAGATTCGGAAGAGGCGGGCAGCGCGGCTCGTTTCCGCGGGGTTTCGAGGATTTGCAACTCACCCAGGAACAACGCCACCACATCGATTCGATATTCCAGGCGTGGCAGCCCCGAACCGAGGCGGTACTGACGGAGTTTCTTCCGCGCATGCACGCCCTACGTGATTCGGTCCGAATCGAGGTGGATGCAGTCCTGACGCCCGAGCAGCGCGAAAAACTGCAAGAGATCATGCCACCGGCACGTGAGGGTAGGAATCCGTTCCGCGGCCGTCGCGGTGGTGACCGGCCCGGCGGACTCGACCCCGACAGTAGCCGCGACTTGCGCTAAACCCTTCCGTTATCTGACGGGCACGTTCATTCTGATGCATGGGCCCATCGAGTCACGCACCCCGCGTATCGCTATTCGTCACATGTCTTGTGGACCAGATCCGACCGTCAGTAGGTGTTGCCACTGTGCAACTCCTCCGTCGTCTCGGTTGTGACGTCGAGTTCAACCCCAAACAGACATGTTGCGGACAACCCGGATTCACCAGTGGGCATTGGGGTGACGCACGCGCGGTGGCACGACACACAATTGAAGTTCTAGAAGCGGACCGATCCGATTGGATCGTTATTCCATCTGGATCTTGTGGCGCAATGTTTCATCATTACGAAAAACTATTCGCAGACCATCCAGGCTGGTTGAGCCGTGCAAAAACTGTCACCGGAAAAACTCGAGAGCTGTCCGCGTTCCTGGTGGATGTTTTGGAAATATATGATGTCGGCGCCCGGTTTGACGGCCGGTTGACGTGGCATGACGCGTGTCACGGTTTACGCGACCTGGGTATCCACGAACAACCTCGCCAACTCATTCGAAAAATTGCCGGTGCCGAGTTTGTGGAGACTGACAAATGTGATGCGTGTTGCGGGTTCGGCGGCGTGTTCGCCATTAACTATCCTGACATCTCGACGTCGATGGCGGATGTCAAACTCGACGTCATTGCGTCAGCAGACGTGGATGTCGTAGTGTCGGGCGACGTCGGGTGTTTGATGCAACTAGAAAATCGAGCGCAACATCGCAAGCGCCCGGTGCGAACAATGCACCTGGCGGAACTCTTGTCAGTCCCCGCGTGATACCATGAAGCACCCGACGTCCGAAACATTTCCGCAGAACGTGCAAAAAGCACTCGGAGACACAACCCTCCGACAGGCATTATCCACCGTCTCCGCGACATTTTCGCAACGGCGTCGTGACGCCGTGAACGACGTCCCCGAGTGGGAGACACTACGAGAACATGCACATGCGGTCAAAGCGCACACACTTTCATGTCTTGACGAGTACCTGCGAGCGTTTGCCACCAAAGCGGAAGGCGCCGGCGCGCACATACACTGGGCTTCTACTGCAGAGGACGCCCGCCAAATCATAACCAGTCTGATAAAGCCGCGGGGCAACGTGGCAGTGGTCAAGAGCAAGAGCATGACCACCGAGGAGATCCACCTGAATGCCGCACTCGAAACGCACGGGATCGAACCCGTTGAAACGGACCTCGGTGAATGGATCATCCAACTGGCCGACGAACCGCCATCGCACATCATCGCGCCAGCGATTCATAAGACAAAGCGGCAAGTTTCTGAACTTTTTGAACAGAAATTAGGAATAGAACCGACAGACGACGAGAAACGACTGACAGCGGCCGCAAGAGAACATCTGCGCGACGTCTTTGCGCAAGCCAAGGTTGGCATCAGCGGTGTGAACTTCGCAATCGCGGAAACCGGCTCCATCGTCATCATCGAAAACGAAGGCAATGCCCGCCTGACCACTTCCCTGCCCGATATGCACATTGCCGTGATGGGGATCGAGAAAGTGATCCCGAGATTGAGTGACCTCGACGTCTTCCTGCGCATTTTGCCGCGGTCAGGAACCGGTCAAGCGCTGACCAGCTATCAGTCTATCATCACCGGTCCTGAACGTGGAGAGGATCGCATCGGACCACGATCGCTGCATATCGTTGTGCTCGACAACGGCAGGTCGAAAATGCTGCGGGAAAGCGCCACTCGCGAAGCATTGGCATGTATCCGTTGCGGGGCTTGTCTCAATGCGTGTCCGGTATACCAACAGATCGGAGGCCACGCGTATGGCGCCGTGTACGCCGGCCCGATTGGTTCAATCATAACACCGCAGATCGATGGTTTACGCGTGGCACATCATCTGCCTTTCGCATCGAGTCTTTGCGGCGCATGCCGCGATGTTTGTCCTGTGAAGATCGACATTCCAAACGCGCTGATACATCTTCGCCAACATATGGTCACTCATGGTAAGCCCATACCCGTCGTGTCCCCCGCCAGGGGCAAGACCACGTTCCGTGTTTGGCGCTGGTCAATGACATCGGATTTACGGTACCGCATGGCCACCGCGTTTGCGCGGTTCGCCCAGCGTATGGGAATGACGAAGTTGGTGGGTCCATCGAGGAAATGGGGACACGGTCGGAGTGTACCACGTCTCGCGAAGAGGGGGTTTCGGCAAATCTGGGAATCAGAATTGGCGGACGATGGGGAGCATCGGACAAAATGACTGAACGAGGTTCAGAAAACACGGTTCTCTCGGCCATACAACAGCATCTCAGCCAGTCGGATCGAGAATTCGTACCCCTGCCGAACATTCCAACCCGCACGATATCTTCGGACAACGTTGTCAATCTCTTCGCGGCACAGGTGAAGTTGGTCGATGCACAATGCGTGATAGTTCAGTCCGTCGATGATGCACGCACGCACGTTATGGCTCTTTGTAATGCAGGTGACGTACAAAAACTCTGCCGATCGGACGGTGAGATTGTACGTAAAGTCGTGAAGGACATACCCACCCGCGTCACGGTAGTGGACGCGGTCGAGAATCGTGAACAGTTGTTCGTGGCCGACGCGGGGATCACCGAGGCACAGTGGGGGATAGCCGAAACGGGTACCTTGGTTCTTGCGTCGGGCGCGGAGCGGCACCGTTTGACATCTCTCGTCCCGCCGATACACATCGCGCTGGTTCCAGCGTCACGAATCGTTGCCACAATGCCCAGCGTACTCAAGCAGCTGACGGGTTCGGATGGCAGGCATCAAGCGGTCACGTTCATTACAGGACCATCGCGCACCGCGGACATCGAGCTGACGTTGGTCGTTGGGGTTCATGGGCCAAAGGAACTCCATGTGATCGTCCTGCTCGACACTTGACGGAAGCTTTTAGTCCCAGCCCTCTCGATCACGTAACGACGTGATGTGTGCAATGTGATGATCGCCATGCCAAGCGTACATAGCGGCTAACGCGTCCACACGCATCTCTCCCAGTTCTGGGTGCAGCAATGTGGAATTCCAATCTTCTCTTTCCAGCCGTCGCCACAGATAGACAAATCGCTCGTGAATGGCATCCAAGAGTTCTAAGGACATGTCGATTGGGCCAGCCGCATCCGGAAGCTTTGCCCACCTTGCCTCTTCATACGTCCGGATGGTCGGCCGCTCCTCAGTCAGCGCAAGCTTGAGCCGCATGTAGGCGTTGACGTGACTGTCCGGTAGGTGATGAACCACCTGTCGGACGGTCCACCCATCGGGGCGATACTGGGTATCCAGTTGGATCTCGTTGAATCCCGCCACAACACCGCGAAGCTTGGCCGGTGTTTGAGCGATCCGTTCAATCGCGTCCGTTCGCTCCGAGCTGCCAAGCGGATGTTTTGGCATTTTGAACTCACCAATCGGGAACCGGAGTGCGTGCAGGTCGGTCACGTCATGCTCTCCTTTTGTGAACACGTGTTCAGTGGTGGAATGCAAGAAATGTAGCCACGGACAGGATGAATCGCGCAGTGGAAGGTCTGAGCACGTCGTACCAACCGCGCTATCTTATCACGGCAAACATTCGAGCCGATTGACCACACGCGTATGGAGTCCGTCATGCCCCTGTTCAATACCCCCCAAGAACGATTCAGCAAATCATTTCTATTGATCCTGGCCGTAGCGATTTCGATCGTGTTCTTTCTGATGATCCGGAGCTTCATCGTGGCGCTTTTGCTTGCGGGTATCTTCACCGCCATGGTTCATCCAGTGCACTCGCGGTTGTTGAAGTTGTTGCGGGGCAGAACGACGTTGGCCTCACTCTTCACGATCCTCTTTGTGATCGTCCTCATCGCCGGTCCGGTGACGACATTCCTGGCGATGGTCGTGTCGCAAGCTGTTGACGTCAGTCAATCCGTCGGGCCTTGGATCGAACGGCAAGTCAGCCAGCCTGACGAACTTGACCGGCTCTTCGATCGCTTGCCGTATGCGGACAAAGTACGCCCGTATCAAGATCAGATTATGGCAAAACTCGGTGAGCTAGCTGGCGCGACCGGGACGTTTTTGGTGAGTCGCCTAGCAGCCGCCTCACGATTCACCGCCGGGTTTCTTCTGAATACTTTTGTCATGCTGTACGCAATGTTTTTCTTCCTCACGAACGGAAAACAACTGCTTCGGCGTATTCTCTATTATATGCCGTTGTCATCGGACGACGAGCATCGCATGGCAGAAAAATTTGTATCCGTGACACGCGCCACGCTCAAGGGGACACTCGTCATCGGTATTCTTCAGGGTGGTTTGGCCGGTCTAGCGTTTTGGGTCACCGGCATCGAAGCAGCGGCGTTCTGGGGCACCGTGATGGCAACACTGTCGATCATTCCAGGAATTGGCGCGGCGTTGGTATGGGTGCCGGCCGCAATTTATCTTATCGCCGTTGGTAAAGCGGGTATGGCAATTCTATTGATTCTTTGGTGTGGGCTCGTCGTCGGGACCATCGATAACATACTGAGACCGCGACTCGTAGGAAAAGACACAAAAATGTCCGACCTGCTCATCCTGCTCTCCACACTCGGCGGCATCTTCCTTTTCGGAGCGGTAGGATTCATCATTGGCCCGATCATCGCCGCGCTCTTCGTCACCGTGTGGGACATTTACGGCGTAGCATTCAAATCAGTACTTCCGGAGGTAACATGACAAGACGTGGCATCACGCTCGCTGTGCTGTCCTTGGTTTGGATGCCCTTCGGCGTCGTGGCGCAAAATACCACGAAGGCCCTGGTCGGTGGCACGCTCATTGACGGCTTTGGCGGACCACCATTGCGAAACAGCGTTATCCTGATTGAGGGCGACCGAATCACTGCAGTCGGTACGGTTGGCAACCTCCCCATTCCCAACGACGCCACCGTTATTTCTACCGAGGGCATGTCCGTGCTGCCCGGGCTTTGGGACATGCACGTACACTTGATGCTCAACGGACACTCGGACTACGATCACTGGGACAGCACCTATCCCACGTTGTTCGAATCCGTGATTATGCCGGCTTCTGCCAAACAACTGCTGATGGCCGGTGTCACAAGCGCTCGCGACTTAGGTGGCCCGCTTGAAGCGAGTATCAACGTGCGCGACGCCATCAACCGTGGCGACATTCCCGGCGCAACCATGTATGTGTCTGGCCCTTTCATTCAACACGAACCGTACACCGGGACGGACTTTTTTCGCTGGGGCGTGGATGGCGTCTCCGACGCACGAGAAAAAATCGGAAGGTTGGCCGACGCCGGCGTTGATGTCATCAAGTTGATCGATCAAGATGAAATGACGATGGAGGAAATGCGTGCGGTCGTGGACGAGTCACATAGGCGCGGTCTTCGGGTGGTCGCGCACTCACACCGGCCGGAGGAAATTCGTCGTGGCCTCGAAGCCGGCATCGACAATTTCGAACACACTGGACTCTCCTCCGCGCCAGAATACCCGCCAGACATCGTCGCCGCCTTGAACGAACGCACGGCACAGATGAACCTTGGCCCGTTCTTTTGGACACCGACTATTTCAGTTTTGTACAACAATGCCTACATCAGAGATCATCCAGAGGTTTTGGATGACCCACGTTGGCATGAAGGATTGCCAGACTCCATCGTGACCGACATCCAACAGTCGTTGGCAAACTTCGACCAACTTCCGTATTACCAGCTGATACCAATCCGCAAGCCGACGTTGGATAGAAAATTTCAACAGCTGAGGGCAAGCGGCACGGTCTTGCTCATCGGCACCGATTCGGGTGTCCCCGGCTTTTTCCATTCTCAGTCAACGTGGAACGAACTGGACGTGTGGGTAAATTATCTCGGAGTGGATCCGATGCAGGCCATTCGTGCAGCGACGTACTGGCCATCGGTATTCATGGGCGTCGAGGATGTTGTTGGAACCGTCAGTGAGGGGAAGTTTGCCGATATTATTGCCGTGCGTGGCGATGTCTTACGTCATATCTCGATTCTTCAAGATGTTGATTTGGTTATCAAGCACGGTGTTCAGTACAAGTGATTAGCACCGAACCCGCGGAACCCAACCACACCTCACACAAAAACAGATCGCCACTAAATCCACTAAACCCACTAAAGTTCGATGTGGTCAGCTTAAACGAAACGGCGAATGATACCTTCTTTTTTGTGGATTTCGTGGATTTCGTGGCCCTATTTGTTTGATACACCACAGAGCTTTATCAAACGCAATGCGAGTTAATCACTCACGTTTCTCCAACCGGAATCCGTCAATCTCCAAGCTGGCGACGTTGCCATTTCGATCGAGGTCAAACGAGACAGTTCGCGTCGTGACCCACGGTCGGTGCCACTCGGCGCGAAACACATCGTAGTGCCAGTGATTCAGGTCTGCGATCAAGAAATGGGAGCGCGAAAGAATGAGTGACCCATTGCGCAAGCTCACACGAGCTGTTCCGTACAACCGGTGCCGGTATTCGCCAACGTAACTTTCAAGTGCATGTGACGGACCTGCATCCTCGTCTCGAGCAGCCGCGAAATGCGACGCGCCTTCCAGACCCGGACCTGCCAGGGAGTCGTAAAGTGTCAGTAACTCAGCATTCCAATCCCTGACCGGTGCCCCTAAATACATATCAAAAACCCGTAACATCAAAGCATGTCTGACTTCGGCGTGGTCGAGGTTTGCGAAAACAACGACTCCCAACCGTTGTGATGGGATCAATCCGACAATCGCAACCATTCCATCGATGCTACCGGTATGAAACACGACCTTTTCACCGCGGTAGTCTTGCAAAAACCAACCAAGACCGTACGCGGTGAAATTCGGTTTGGTCCGGATTGCCGTCGGATAGAAAGCACTCGGATCGATCAACACCTGAGGCTCCAACAGTTCGCCGAACGTGTCCGCACCGATGAGCGGTTCGCCACGAACGCGACCGGAGTCCAGCAGGAACCGTAGCCAATTCGTCATCTCCTGAACACTGGAGTACATGGCACCGGCCGCACCAATATTGTCCGTTCGGTATCGTTCTATGACCTGGACCGAATCGTCGAGAATGTAGTGTGGCGTGGCGATATCGTTGTCTTCTTCCGCTTGATCCGTGTTTGTGACCGTTCGGTGCATGCCCAGCGGTGTTAGAATGTTCTCGCGAACAACATCCTGCCAACTCTTTTTCGCGAGTTTCGCAATGACGGCGCCACCCGCGGAAAAGGTGACGTTGTTGTAAGCGTAGCCCGTCGTCCACCCCGATGCACGTCTCGTATGCCGCAACCGTCCGAGCATGGTATCAAGCTGGTTCGGGATGCCATACCATAGGTAGGACGGATCACCGAAGCCCGTTCTGTGACTGAAGAGGTGGCGGACCGTGAGATCTTCCGTTGCGTTTCCATCCCCGACACGAAAAGTGGGAAGGTGTTTGATCACAGGGTCGTCCCAATCGAGTCTGTTTTCGTCGACTAACATGGCGGCGGCCATCGTTACGAAGGCTTTGGTGGTAGACGCGTTAGCAAAGAGCGTGTTTTCCGTCACAAGGTCGGAGGTGCCGAGCTGACGGACACCGTATCCCTTGGCAAATTCCACACGGTCGTCCTTCACCACAGCGATTGCTAACCCCGGAACACGCCAATCTCGGACACTTTGCGCAACGTAGCGGTCGAAGTGTTCAAATGACGGTGTGGGGATTTGCGCCTGCAGTGGCGCAACAATCAATGGGAAAATCATGAGCAGTTTTGCTAACATACATCCCTCCGGGAACGTCCGACCTCAGCAACGCTACCGCCAATCGTAGTCTCCGACAATTGCGGGCACGTTCGTTGCGTATTGCGCATCGATTCGACCGACGACCAAAACTTGCCGTTTGACGACCATCGCGTCACGAGCCATCAGCGTTAAATGAACCTGTTTTCCAATGTAAAGCACGACGCCTTGGGTGGCTTGACCACGTCGGTCGTGGCAATGCCTCTCGCTATCGCCTTTGGCGTGGCCGCATTCGCACCACTTGGGCCCGAATTCATCCCTCAGGGTGCGCTCGCCGGGTTGTACGGCTCGATCGTCGCTGGCGCATTGGCAAGCCTTTTCGGCGGAACACCGGCTCAGATTTCGGGGCCCACGGCCCCAATGGCCGTGGTAGTAACGTCTGTCATCCTCAAAGCCATGCACGATCCCAGACTGGAGGGGATCGGCGCAACACCGCACGAAGCCATTCTTCTCATCGTAGCGGTTACGATTTTTCTGGGCGGTGTCTTTCAGCTGACGCTTGGACTTGTCGGTGGTGGAAAACTCATCAAGTATATTCCCTACCCTGTTGTGGCGGGGTTCATGAACGGGATCGGCGTCATCATATTCATGGCGCAAATCCGCCCGTTCATTGGCGTCGACAAAGCCGCTGAAATTACCACAATCGTTTCGGGCGGAGCGGGCTTCCGATTCGAAACCATTCTAGCAGGTACGGTCACAATCGTGGCCACCGTCATCGCGCCGCGATACATCAAAGCCGTCCCCGGCGCGCTGATCGGCCTCGTAGCCGGCGTCGCAACATTTTTCACCACTGCGCTGATCACCAGTCCAAGTCTCCTACAGTTGCAGGGGAACGACTACATCCTCGGGCCTATCCCCACCGGGTTTCCAACACCAAGTCAGGTTTTTGCTTTTTTTCGCCTCGTGGGTGACATCCCACCTTCGACGTGGGGAATCGTCGTCATTCCCGCCCTCACACTCAGCGTGTTGGCAGCAATCGACACCCTGCTTACATCTGTGGTCTCCGACATCGTTACCAAGACAAAGCACAACAGCAATAGAGAATTGGTCGGGCAAGGGATCGGCAACGCAATGTCTGGGCTATTCGGCGGTATGCCTGCGGCTGGTTCCACCGCAACAACCATGGTCAATGTAAAAAACGGCGGCCGCACACCGCTGTCAGGCGTTTTCAAGAGTCTGGTCGTCTTGCTGGTCGTCTTGATACTCGGGCCGCTGGTGCAATGGATTCCAATGTCAGTGTTGGCGGGCATCCTCCTGGTCACGGCCGTGGGTATGCTCGACATCAAGAGTTTCAATCTTCTCAAAAAGAAATCAGCTGCCGAAAACGTCTTGATCGTCGTGGCAGTAACCATCGTCACGGTCAGCGTCGACATTATCGTCGCTGTCGGTGTCGGTCTCGCCATTGCCTCATTTTTGTTCGTCAAAGACCAGATTGGGAAGGCCATCGTCCGACGAAAGTACAGCGGTGATGTCGTACACTCCAAGAAGGTTCGCGACCACAGTGAAATGCAGCTGCTCGAAGAAAAAGGCGATCGCATCGTCGTTTACGAGTTGAGTGGTTCCCTCTTTTTTGGAACGGCAGATAAACTATTCAACCATATCGAAGAGGATCTTCAGCGTTTTTGTGTCATTCTTGACCTCAAACGTGTCGATACCATCGACCTCACCGGTGCTCAGCTTTTACGTCAGATCGTGGAACGAGTGCAAGACCGTGGCAACCACATCTTGCTGTCGTACCTCGACGTTCCCGGTGATCGGGACAAAGAACGTGTGCGCGGTTTCCTCGACGATCTCGGGATCACCGAACTGATAGGACTATCGTACATCTTTGAGGATACCGACCATGCCCTCGAGTGGGCGGAAGATACGTTAATCCGCCACATCACCGTCGAAACACAACTGCCTACGGATATCTTGGCTCTCAGAGATTTATCCGTATTTAAGGACCTTTCGGACAACCAACTTTTGACCGTGGGTCCGTACCTAAATCAAAAGGAATATGTAGAGAACGACATCGTGTTTTCTGAAGGTGACCCGGGCGATGGCATGTACTTCGTGTTATCAGGTTACGTGAGCGTCATTACCGGCTTGAACGGCACAGAACGCGCACGGCGACTTGCCACGTTTGCAAAGGGCGTCTTCTTCGGCGACATGGCCGTCCTCGAGGGACTTCCAAGATCGGCCACGGTCCGAGCGGAAACGGAGACAACCGTCTTTTTCATGAGCAAGGCGGGATTTGTGCGCCTCACCACCGAAGAACCGGCCGTCGCCACGCAGATGCTGCTCGGCATGGCGCGGGAGCTGTCGTATCGTCTTCGAACCACGACCGCGGAGGTGCGAGCACTCGAGGACTAGCACAGCCCACCATCTATCGTATCAAGCAATATAGCGTTATACTGGCTAGTATAATGAGACATCAGCCCATATGACGACCCCGGCCGGCCTCAAACCGCAATGGTATCAGATCCTGCTGGCGCTCGCAGACGAACCACGACACGGTCTTGGCATCCGTGATGAGGTTTTGCGTCAAACCGACGACCGCATGCGCCTTTGGCCAGCAATGCTCTACGGGTCACTTCGTCGAATGGAAGAAGACGGACTCATCGGTGAACGAACCGTCGGCGGACCGGGGGCAGAAACCGACCGTCGTCGTTTCTTCGCGTTGACACGTAAGGGACGGCAAGTCCTTACCAAAGAGACAACCAACCTGGCTCAGTACATCGCAGTGGCCCGTGAGAAACGAGTTGAGGTGAGTGGCTAATGAAGCTTCAGAGATTCGCTGTTTCTCGGTGGTTTTTTAAACTCGTACGTCACCTGTATCCGCGTCATCTACGCGAGGCCTACGAAAACGAACTCGAAGATTTTTTCATCGGGACTCTTGTCGTAGAAACGGAGCGAATGGGAATTCTCGGCGTACCATATGTCTGGTGGAACACGGCAACAGACGTACTTTTTCGACGTGGCCGACTGACACGATCGTACTTGGAAGAGCGCAGTCGCTCGAGCCTGTTCCAAGACTTCGGTAGTGACGTGACATTTGGCTTGCGTGGCTTGCGGCGTCAGCCCTTGTATTCCATCACGGTCATTGGCACGCTGGTCGTCGGCATCGGTGCTACTGTGGCAATGTTCTCGCTGCTTTACAACGTGCTGATACGCCCGCTCCCATACCCGGACCCATCGCAACTCGTCCTTGCGTGGTCCACGAATTCCCAACTTGGTCTCACGAAGGAGGGCCCATCACCGGGAGACGTGCTCGACTGGGGCGAAGCCAACAACACCCTACAGTCACTCGCAGCGTGGTTCGTCACATCGGGCACCTACCAGGAAGAAAATTACGCCGAGCAACTCGTTTCAGCACAAGCGACCGGAGACTTTTTTCGGGTGTTGGGTGTGGATGCGGCATTCGGCAGAACATTCGTGGCGGAGGACGTCGTTAGCGCGTTGGGTCCGGCTGTCATCAGCCACGCGTTTTGGCAAAGACGTTTCGGTGGAGACTCCTCGATCGTTGGAAGGACAATCCACATTAGCGGTGCGCCGATCCAAATCGTTGGGGTCATGCCCCGCGATTTCGCGTTCCCGTCTCGGAACATTGACCTATGGACCGCGTGGAACCTTCGTCTCGGCTACGCGCGTCTCGACGCCGTGCCACGTACGTGGCGATTCCTCAACACCATCGCTCGTTTGAAACCGGGAGTCGCGGCGGTCACGGCGCAAGCAGACCTAACACAGATTGCTACAAACCTCGGAGCTGCCTACCCTGAATCCAATCGCGGTTGGGGCGTTCGGCTGACCTCGCTGTTCGACGATACGGTCCAGGACGCTCGGGCCGGCTTGCTTCTTGGGTTCGCGGCCGTTGGGTTTTTATTATTGCTGACTTGTGTCAACGTTGCAAACATGCTGCT
>JAZDDD010000240.1:0-15886 GCA_036679545.1 Gemmatimonadota bacterium
ATCCACGCGGGTTGCCCCGTTGGAGCCCATCCGTCTGCACACGTTCTGAGAAAGTGGAACACATCGTACATCGGCACCTGGACATGACCAAACATCTCAAAGTCCAGAAACCACAGCTTTTTCCCCGCCTTCATGACATTCGCAGGCCACAGATCGCCGTGTTGCAGCTGACGAGAGATTTCATCACCCGCGTCCAATGCATACCGCATCGTTTGTGCGTCGCTCTCTGGCAGACCCATTTTGCAGAGATGTTCCAGTAGACCGGCCGCCTCTGCGACCAAATCAAGCTGGCCTCCTCGAACGGAGTCCGGCAAAGCAGTCGTAGACGTCCGGTTCAGCTCGACGACACAGTCGAGCGTGTGCCCCACGATATTCGTCATACGACCTCGCAGCTGGCCGCTGAGTAACGCATTCAGAGGTCGGCCCGATAGGAACCGCATGATCAAGATGCGGATTTTCTCGGATTGCGCATGGTAGGTCGGCGGGATGTAATTCTCGAGGCCAGACGCATCCCGAAGCGCCAGCATACTTGCCGTCTCGTGCGCCAAACGTTCGTCGTGCAACGATCGACATTTACAGAAAAACTTTGGTAATCCCAATCTATTTAGGACGACAACATTGAAACCGCGGTTCCACACGAAGTCACCCGGCCGCACACGTCTGCCGGTGGCCTGTCCAATGAGCGATAGTAGTTCCTGACTCACGGATACGCCAAAAAAAAGAGCGACGGCTGAGTCAAATGATGCGCGCCTGCCAGCGCGACGGCAACCCGCGCTTTACCCCGGACACCGCTCCACGCCCACGATTCGAAAAATGTCGTGGTGCGTTGCCTGGCGGGAATCATGGTATCGGGGCGATCAAGCGATTCGTATACGTAAACCGGCCTAATCTCCGCGAAACCGGCACGACGCAACGGTCTTGCCAGTCTATGAGGTCTTCTTCGTGCGAGATGTTTGACGGGCAGAAACACACAACCACCCAACCGCACCACACGCCGTGCCTCGGCAAGCAATTGCAGTCCGCCAATTACCGTATTGGAGACCAGACCTTCACCGATCACGTCATCAAAAACAATGCAATCGAAGGACTGCGGTTCAAACGGGAGCGACAGGCCATTGTCGCCCGTCAAGGCATGCACACGAATTTCCTCGAAGTGCTTTTCCAATCCCACCTTTACGTACGACGGGTATTCTCCAACAACGAGCGCATCTCGCATGTTCGGCAGCTCGGCCAACCAGAGCCAATTGCTAATCGCAGCTTTCAAAGAGTCCTGGACGATCAACTTGCGTCGTCCTTGGCCAAACTTGCCATCGCGTCTTTTGGCGAACGTACCACCTCGCGCAAGAATAGACGATCGGTTTGAGAGAGAATACCGGCAAACCAGAGCGCCACCGCGTACAAACCAACCAAACCGGTGCGGGCGGCAAGTGATAGAATCACGTTGTCTGTCGTGATGAGCAGCGACACGGCGTAGGTGGCGCCAGCCAGGAGAACGACCCGCACGACAGGCGACCAGCGATACTCGATCCGCCAAAGTCTTTGCGAGTAGATGTGAATCATGACCAAACGGACCGCAAACGCGATCACAGTCGCCCACGCCGCACCAAATCCAAGGTACCGCGGGATCAGAAGCGCATAGGCAACGAACGCAACACCTGCCGCGACAAAATTTGCCAACGTAACGAATTCGGTTTTTTCGCTGATGAGGATGCCAAGATCCAAGACTTTGGTCCACGAATACAACGCGTACGCGACCAAGATGACTGGGACAAGATTGGCGGCACTGTGAAAGGCTGGATCGGCCATGATAACGAGTACGTCCTTCACATAAACAGCGATTCCCATAGCCACGGTCATCAAAAGGATGTTGAAATACACAAACACCCGCGCGTAAATCTCGTTGCGGTCGTCACGTTTGGCCACTTCAAAACGAACCGGTTCCCACGCGGTCTGAAAAGGGAGGTATCCAATCGCTGTGAGTAGGAACCCAAACATGTAAGCCAGCCCGTAAATACCGACGGCGGACGTACCGTCTTCATTTTGCAAAAAGAAGCGATCGCCGGACGTTAACATGACACCGGCGATTTGTGTCCCGATCATTGGGATGCCGAACCTGAGAAGGTTGCGCGCTGCGGCGCCTGAAAAACGCAATCCGGCCACTCTGATCAACATGCCAACCAACACGAGGCCAATCACAACGTTTGCCACCAACGTCCCAATCAGGATACCCATCGCCCCCATTGAGAGGAAAACGACGAGGATGATATTCATCGTGAGCTGAACACCCAGTTTCGCCGCGTTAATAGCGACGAAGGTGCCCGAACGCTTGACGAGTTGCAGATGGGAGGTCGGTACGATCAACAGGCTAGAAAAAGCGAAGCCAACGCCTCCAACGCGAATCAGATTCGCGTATTCCGTCGTGTTCCACACCAACTGCGACACCGGTTCTGCAAAGATCCACAGAACACCGGCGCACGCAAAATACAACACCGCCATCAAAACCAGCGCCGTTCCCAATACTTGGTGTTTTTCCGTATCAGTGTCTGCTTTGTGGTAGTACCTAAAAATACCCGTCGCGAGGCGAGATCCGGCGACGATCGACACGATCTCAAGGGTCACTCCCACCAGCTGGAGCAGACCGTAGTCGGTCGGCGTCATGAAGCGGGTGTAGATCGGAAGCATCATGAACGCGACGACCTTGTCCAGCATTATGCCGATGGCGTACACGAAACCGTGCTTGCCCAGGCTCGCAAAGCCGAAACGTTTCATTCTTAGGAGTACCGTGTAGGTTAAAGTTTGGAGAAACTGGGCAGCGGCCTCTCAGCCCTCACCCCAACGCCCAGCCGGCCGTACGTATACAATTTTCACGCCGCTGGTTACGTCGATTCACGGGTCGCTGGTTGGAGCCGGATACAAGCGGTGAGCGCTTGTCGGCGCGCGTGGCGCGGTACGCGCCAACCGGGACTGTTGCGTTGTCGCAACAGAAATACATAGCGCCCTGTCGGCCCGGTCGCCAGCCGACCAGCCAAACTGACGCGGAAACGCAATGTCACGTCTAAGCCGTTACGGCACAACTACTTACATATTTTGATTTGGTAAAAACCAAGAGTGCCCAAGTTTTGCATATCCGTTGTGGGGACCCGCGTTACGAATGCTGGTACTACCGGCCGACAATCCCTGCCGGGGGACCGTTCGCTAAGCCGGACCGAGGAGACACACCATTTTATCACACGGCATTACCTGGCCCGAGGGAAAGTCCTTCGCGTTTTCGGCCTTCGACGACACGGACCTCCAGACAATGGAGAATGCTCCCCAGGTGTATGCATTCCTCCGCGACATCGGGATTTTTACCACGAAATCCGTTTGGCCGATCAAGGGGGCCAATGAACCGCAGCTAGGCGGTACGACCTGCGAGGACGGGACATATGCGGCGTGGGCCCAAGACCTCCAATCACAGGGATTCGAGATCGGGCTTCACAACGTTACCTATCACACGTCGGATCGACCGGACGTCATTCGCGGTCTGGAGCGTTTCAAAGCACTGTTTGGCCAGTACCCCCGCGTGCATGCAAATCACTTTGGCTGTGAGGAGGCCATGTACTGGGGGAAAGATCGCATGTCCGGACTCCCTCAGGCTATCTATCGCGCCCTGAACGGCATCAAGCGGAAAAAGGACTACGGAGCTGGAGGTCATGTCATAGACAGCCCGCTGTTTTGGGGCGACCACTGCAAGGAAAAGATCGATTACGTTCGAAATTTCACGTACGGTGACATGAATACCCTCAAGGCCTGCCCGTATATGCCCTACTTCGACGCCAAACGGCCATACGTGAACAACTGGTTTGCCTCATCCGAGGGGGCATATGTCGAGTCTTACGTAAACACGATTTCTGAAAACAGTCAGGATAGGTTAGTGGACGAGGGTGGGGCCTGCATCATGTACACGCACTTTGGGTTCAGCTTCTACAAAGATGGCCGTCTTGACTCGCGATTTAAACGCCTCATGGAACGATTGAGCAAAAAGAACGGTTGGTTTGTCCCGGTATCGCAACTCCTGGACTACATTCGTACGACAAGGGGCCATCACGAGATCACAAACAGCGAACGGGCAAGGCTCGAGAGACGCTGGCTGTTGCAGAAGATACGAACCCGCGGCACAACCTGACATTTTCTGACTCCATGACCAATGCGCCACAGAGCCTGACCAACCCCGACCCCGCCGTCACAGGCCCCGGATCGTCAGCGACGCGAGAAACGCAAATCCTCACATCCATTGCAGACATTGAGCTGGTACAGGAAGAATGGGAGACCTTTCTCCGAGAACGCGCCGGAGATCACAACCTCATGCAACACCCAGACATCTTCAAGTACGATCTTCGGGAACACAGCGATTTGTATCAGCCCATGATCGTCATCTTGCGAAACGGCGGGCAAATTGAAGCCGTGGCACCGTGGTTTGTCCATCGGCTTCGTTTTCCTATTGAGATAGGGGTTTTCAAACTGGTGCGTTTCCCGCTCCGGCTCCTCAAGCTCGCTGGGGCCGACATGGCGTTGGACCGTGACGCGCCGGTCACGGAAACCTTCGACCGGATCTTCTCCGCCGTCCACGATCTGCGCAAGAAATTCGACCTCATTGCGTTATTCGATGTACCGATCTCCGGTCATCTCTGGGGTTACCTCGAGCCTATGAAACACACGGGTCGGCCTTTTCGAAACGTCCGAGCTGAGCCGGTACCACAGTTGCATCACAAGATCGTGTTACCGAAGACCTTCGACGACTTCATGGCGTCGCGTACGTCAAAAAAACGCAACAGCCTGAGACGCCACGCACGATATCTCCACAGGGCGGCTGGCAATAGCGTCACCACAACCCGTATCACGTCGGCTGATCAGATGTCGTCATTTTTGGAGGACGTGCGACAAGTATATCAAGCTTCCTGGCAGGGTCGTACCCTGGGCGGAAAACGCGGGACAGACTCGCAGATTCGTTTTTCTCAGCACGTTGCGTCACACGGATGGTACCGCTCGTTTCTCGTGCGATCCGGCACAGGTCCGATTGCGTATGTCCTGGCTTATCAGTACGGCGGTGTCCTGTACTGCCAGGAGATGGCGTACGATATTGCATGGCGGGATTGTGCCCCGGGCAATTACATGTTCCTCAACTTCGTCAAAGACCTGTACCAATACAACACACCACGCATCGTTGATTTTGGCGCCGGGGACAGCGTGTTCAAACAACAATTCAGCAACGAAACAGGTGGGTCACAGACCGTGTACCTCGCGCCGCCACGATCATACTACGGACGTGCCATCATCACCACGCAACGGATCATGCACGCCGTGTACACCAGTGTGAACACGGGTCTCACGCGGATGGGCATAGACCGTTGGGTCCGCGACCGTGTCAAACGGCGGCGTCGATCCAATTGACCATCAACCAATACCGCTTGCAATGACCTCATATGGCGTGCGATGCGACTCCCCGTGACCAGCAGCAAACGATGCCAGTCCGAACAATCCGGCGGGTCCAGCGACCGCCGACAAGATGTTCTTCCCGAACCCAACTCCCCTGCCGACGTAACAACGCCATGGAGTCGTCTTTCAGCATGCATTACAACACCTATGGACACATTGGATTGGTCGAATTCGTGTAACAGCGCCTTTGGCCATCCAAACGACCTCTGTGCATTCACAGTGCAAGATGGGCCAGACGTTTGCGCGGCCGCCCCAATGATTCGCATTGGCCGTGGATTGAACGCCCGCCTCGAACATGCCGGTGTGAGCAGGCTCTACGAGCCGACGGACTTGGTTTCCATTGATGACGTGTCGATGAACCGTCTTGCACGTGCCCTCGTGAGATCGGGAATGCCATTCAGTCTTGGCCGATTGCCGGCAGACTCCACCGCCATCGCGGCTGTTAAGAAAGCCTGTAGGGGCCGTGGTGTTGTGTACGAACGCAAAGAAGAGACGTATCCGTACATCCCACTTGGTGACACCTGGGCGACACCGGAGCAAAATATCTCCAAACGGCGCCAGTCTGACATCCGCCGTGCCTGGCGTCATGCGCTCAAGTTAGGACCAGTCAGTGTTCAGATGTTTTGCCCCACGACAACGGAAGTGGACGAAATCGTCGATCAAGCGATGTCGGTGGAAGCAAAGTCTTGGAAAGGCGACCGGGGATACGACATGACCACCGACAAACCCATCGGCGACTTTTTTTGTCAGTATGCGCGGTGCGCGGCAGCGTCTGGTCAACTCCTCATGAGCTTTATACACATCGGTGACGCCGTGGCAGCCATGCAGATCGGTGTCGTGCTCAATAACCGTTTTTGGGTCTTGAAAGTCGGATATGACCCCGAATACCAAAAGGCGTCCCCCGGTATCCTCCTCATGATCGAGACCATCAAATACGCCGTTGCGCGGGGCCTCCAAACATATGAACTGTTAGGCACAGCCGCCGAATGGACACGTGTATGGACCCACCACGAACGGGAATCGGTATCCCTCCGTGTGTATCCAGCGAACATGCGCGGTGCGGTGGCCTTCGCAAGCGACGCCATAGCGAAAGCCAAACGCAAACTCACGGCGCCGAAAACCACCCTGTGAAACGCCAGATAAAACGATTGGCCGTCAGGGCCATTGCACCTGCACTCAAAGTCGCCGCTCGGTCCTACATTGCCGGTCCACACCTCGAAGATGCGCTTCGCGTGGCCCGAGACATCAAGGATCACGGTCATCACATCACAATAGGACTCTGGGACGGTCCCGACGACACGGCACAGAGTATCGCCGAAGGCTACCTCAATGGCCTTCGGCGGCTGGCAGAGACGGACAAACACGCCTACCTGTCGATCAAACTCCCGGCACTCGATTATTCAACCGAACTTCTTGATCGGACACTCGAGGGTAGCGCCCAGTCGGGAACACGTGTGCACTTCGATTCGCTGGCCCCCGACACGGCGAACAAGAGTTGGTCTGTCCTGGAGGACCGCGTACGCAGCCACACAAACATCGGTTGTACGCTTCCCAGTCGTTGGCGGCGGAGTGTTCACGACGCAGACAAAGCCATTGCCCTCGGATGGTTTGTGAGGGTCGTAAAAGGCCAATGGGCAGATCCCGTCTCTCCGGAAGTCAATCCTCGGCAGGGTTACATCGCTGTCATCGAACGACTCGCCGGTCGTGCGCGTCACGTGTCGGTTGCCACACACGACGTTTCGCTAGCCACACAGGCCATCGAGATCTTGCAACGGGCCGGGACGCCGTGTGATCTCGAACTGCTCTTCGGATTGCCCAAAGGTCCTTCGCTCAAGGCGCTGAGCGGTCGATCCATCGACGTTCGTTTTTACGTCCCTTACGGCACGTCGTACGGGATGCACAGAACCCGCCCGCCCTTTCGTACAAAAAACGATCGCCACCAAATCCACGAAATCCACCAAAAGCGAAAAAGACATCGTTCTCTTTTTCGTGGTTTTCGTGGGTTTCGTGGCAACTCTTTTTCTAAAGTGTGCGATTCCGTGTATCCGCGGATTCCGTGGCGCTGCTTTTTCCGCCTTGCCCAAATTAATTCGTACTAACAGTCCTAGACCAACCATTCCGCCTGCACAAAAAAAAGAGCCCGCAGAACGCGGACTCCTTTTCACCAAAACGCGCCAACCAGTCTTACGGGTTGACCGCCAGATCCGTATCACCCCGTGGTTTCATTTGCCAGGTGCCCGCACCGGTCGGTACGAGAACACCGGTTGCATTTATGTTCACTCCGACCGCAAAGAGCACGGTATTGAACGGAATGTCCTGGTCGAGAACGATTTGAAGGAGCCCCGTTCCATCGTTCACCGTCATGATGAAGTCGCCACCAATAATAGCCGTCGACGTGATAATTGCGTTCGCTACGCTGACGAGGTTCGCATCGAATCGCCCGGCAAAAGCCGTCGATGCAATGAGTGTGGTCACGGGAACAGATGTTGGTGGCCCGACCGCACCAACGATTGTCGGCGCGGCGTTCTCCAGCGTTCTCTGCCCGCTACGTGATCCAATGACGCCGCGGAATCTAACGCTGTCTCCGGTGAACACCGAGTTGGTACCCGGGGAGAACACTCTGATTGCAGCCGACGTGTCAGCCACGTGTACGGAGCCATCCCCGAAGCCGGTGACGTTGTTGAGCGCAACACCAACGATAACCACCGTATCGCCCACGGGGAGCGATCGCGCGGCATTGATGCTTACCACCGGTAACAACACGGTGATATCGGTGGGTGAACGTGGCTTGAGCTTCCATGCGCCCGTACCAATTGGCACCAACACACCGGCGAAAGTTACCTCGGCGCCGGGTTCCAAGGAGCCGATCGGTATACCGGTACTGAAGTCTATCTCGACGGTTAACGGACCCGTCACATCGTTGACGGTTAGCGTGGTGACACCAGCATTCTGCGTTCTGTTGCTGATCGTGGCACGTGTTATCTGGACCAACGCGGCATCTAGCAACCCGCCAACCGCACTAGCCGCCACAGCCGTTGTAACAAGTTGCCTGGACGGCGGCCCTACATTGTTGATTCGCGTCACCGTAACGAGTGTAATGATACGTTGTCCGAATTCGGTGCTTAACGTACCGCGGAGCAAAACAGAATCCCCTTCGAAGACCACAGCGGTTCCGATGACCGTCGCGCGAATGGAAGCGGCACCGTCGGTGATGTGCAGACTTTCATCGTCAAACGAATTCAAATTATTCAAGGCAACACCGGCGATAACCACCTCAGATCCGACAGGAAGCGATTTTGCCTGTTGAATCGTGACCAGCGGCGTGGCTACGGTGATATCTGATTGCATCCTCGGCTTGATCTGCCACGCACCGGCATTTGTCGGTATTAGGACACCCTGGACATCGACCGAAACACCCGGCGCAAGTCCGCTGACGTCCAACCCCAAGGCGGCGTCTGCAATGACATCGACGGGGCCTGAGCCGTCGTCAATGGTCACCGAAACATCGAGGCCACTTGTTCCTGTTGCGGTCACAGCCGCACCGATCACCGACACCAGCGCCGCATCGTTGGCGCCCCCGGTACCAGTGGCCGCCGAACCGGTCGTGACGCCCAGCGGCGTGGGCGCACCAACCGCCACAAACGTCGTCACCACACCGACGTCGATCGTTGGCTGTCCCTCGCTCACGGCGACGGTGCCGAGTACTTGGACACTGTCGCCAGCGACGGCAGACACGGCTGCGACACGTGTCGCGCGAATAGCGCCGGTTGCGTCGCGAACGTGGATAGATGAGTCACCAAAGGCGTTCCATGCCGTGATGGCCACGGCGTCCAACTGTGCGCGCGCTCCCACTTCAAGGGCACGGATTTCCGCAACGGTCCCCACCACTATTTCGCGAGGGTCACTGCCGAGCACTCGGTCGGCGCCACGATTCTCGCACGACGATACGAAAACGGCGAGGGAAAAAACGGTTAAGAGTCGGGCTGTGTTACGCATCAGTAATTTATCCGCGCGCCGATACGGATGACACGACCAAAGCCACGCCGTATGAGCGGTACGCCAAAGTTCGGGTTAGCAATGAGGGGAATTGTCACAGCTCCACTCACTGGGTCTGTCTGCAAGGTGCCATTTGGGTCGATGAGGTACAACGCTCGATCCGGTACGCCGTCCTCGGCGTCGGTGAGGTTCAACCCGTCGATTACGATCGACACGTCATTGCCGCCGATCTGAGTGAGTCCGATGCTCAAAGAAATGTCTACCCGCGTGAGCCACGGCGCCCGGCACACGTTGCGCTCGGCGAACTGTCCAACTTGAGACTGCAAGCAATCCCAATCAGCAAAGAGATCCGACACACCCGCAACAGATTGGTCAACAAAAGCTACATCGTTGCGCGCTGAGCCGTCTCCATTTGCGTCAACACCATCGCGATAACCGGGCGTAAATGGACGCCCCGATTGGCTCCGGACAAACGCAGACAAACTTGATCCGACACCGATAGGAAGCCCGAATTCGGCGCCGACAACGATCCTATGAGGAATATCGAAGTCTGAGGTGCCATCGGCCCAGTCGATTCCGTTCAGACTGTCTGGGAACGGGCTGAGTTGATCGTCAGGCCCGCCCCCACGACCACCCAACCAATTGTCGGTCGTCGTGGAGAACGTATAGCTCGCGAATAGACGTGCGGACGTTGCAAGCGTGCGTTCGAGTGTGGCGGTAAAATCCGTATAGTCCGAAAAACCGTCCGGATTCAACGCCGACACAAGATCAAAGTTGGGAAATCGGCGGTTCGTAGCCGGGAGTGATGCAAGGAGGCTGCCCTCTTTTGCAAGTGTACCGTAGATCGACCTGCCGTGTTGATCGGTGGCGATGACGCTATTGCGATTAAGATCGGCACGACGAACGAGGAAGTCGGTGTGCCGGTACGAGGCCGAAACGTGGAGCGCCGTTTGCGGATTCAGAGCCCGCGAGATTCCACCACTTAACCGTACTGTGCGGGGCGCTTCAAAGTCCGGTCCAAGCAAGGCGAGACGTGGACCGGTGACAGATGACAGTCCACCGTTGGGAACGGTTGGCCAACCGCTCACATCCCCAATCCCGCGCCGAACCACCACATTCCCGCTGTGGCTGATAGCTTCACTCAAGGCGAAGGATTGAGCGAGACCGTAGTAGATGCCCGCGTTGCCACGCACGACCCACTCACCCCGTTGGCCTGGCAGGTAGGAGAAACTAAACCGCGGACTGAATTTGCTGGGAACACCGTCGATGACGGAATTGTCGAGACCAGTTAGTTGCAGCCAATCGTCGTTCCGCGTGACCTCCCCGGTTGGGAGACCTTCGTTTTCGTAACGAAGACCAATGACAACTTCCAAGCCTGGCGCAACGGTCCAAGTGTCTTGCAGGAAACCGGCGAATTGGAGTGAGCTGAACCTTGCAGGAGCCGCCACACCTTCCGCTTGGACGAACACACCACGAGCGTTGGCAAACCCAAGGGCATCACTGAAGAAGAACTCGCCACGGCCTCCGTGCACAAACGTCTCGTCAACGGACCGAGCCGTGATTCCCCCGCCGAACTTTAGGCTGTGCGAACCCGTGATATAGTGAAGGGTTTCTGATATGCGAAACGCGGACGTCTTGAAGTCGCCCGGCAGATTCGCACTGGTTCCGAACGGTTGGAAGCCGCTCGCGAGCGTAGTACTTATGGGCCCATTAAAGGTCGTGTACTCGCGCATGCTAGACTCAAAACCGATCCTCAATTCCTGCGCGAAGTTGTTGCCCCAACGAGAGGCCAATCCCGCCCGCAGGACAAGATCAAGACCGTCAATACCCGCGCCAAAGCCCGATCCGATGTCCGGATCGATCATTGGATCCGTTGCAGACACACTACCAAAATTTGCGCTGACGTTCACGGCGTGTCGTTCCGTTGTCCAGCCAAAACGCCCGAACGCGGTAACGAGATCGACACTCTCGATTTGGGGAGCCACGTAATCACCTAGATCCACGCCAAACCCATCCAGCGACGACTGAGCCACCGCCGCAAAGTCGGGATCAACGCCCGGCCACGGCACGGGCCGTTCCTCTTTCGCATACTCAACACCGGCGAGGAAGAACGCGGTGTCTCGCACAACGGGCCCGCCCATCGAAGCACCGAGTCGCATCGTAGAATAGGTTGGCGTTGCGGCTCCGAAGTTATCGGAGGACCCAAGTGCGTCTCCCGTCCAATCGGCGTACCCACGGAACTCCATTCCGGCACCGCCGGACCGGCCATACCCGGTGAGCAACGCCCCGGCGACCTCGGACAGCTCCACATCGCCACTCGACGTCGCGAGTTCCGCCCCACCAAAAGCACCACGCGACAACGAGGATCCCCAACGATAATTTGAGGGCAAGCCCGGGTGTGTCACCGGCACGAAAGGAAGCCCATCAATGGACGCGCCACCAAATCGTCCGGGCAGCCCCTCAGTTTCGAAGGCTCCCGTCGAGTTGCTCGAGAACCGCGCAACATCGAATAATCCGCGGCGGTCCGTGGGGAGGCCGTCCAACTCGAAACCCGAGAAAAACCTCGATCGACCGGCCTTGGTCGCCTGAAGCGCCGCACCTCGGAATACGACAGTATCCGATCTGACGGAGCCCTGCACCGAACGCAGTATGACGGGCACGCGGACGGTACCATTGGCCCGGACGGGAATCGACACCAGGTAAATGGGATGAAATCCAAGACGCTCAATGAGCAACGCGTAATCTCCTGGTGGCAACACCGGGAAACCGAAGGCGCCGTTGGCTGAGGAGGTGACAAGACGACTGGTACCCTGCGACACATCGAACAACTCGATGCTAACATCCCTCACGGGGGCGCCGGCCTCATCCCTGATGGAACCAAGCAGCGCGCCCTGGGTGATACTATGCGCCTCGGCCTCCGTGGAAATCCCGGGGACGGCGGTAGCCAGCAGCAACGCTAACCCACATCCCCTCAATCCAGCCCGATATGCGGTACTAGCTAACAATGGCCCAGCTCCAAGAACGAGAAGACAGAACACGAGTAGAATACTTTGTTAAATGCCCAACCGACCGGCCGCGGCTGCTTGTAGCAACCATAGAGCCGCGCGGCAATTACTCAAGGCGCCGACCGCCAAACGACCCATAAACTCTTGAAGAATAACGACTTCCACTATATCCACCCACCCCCGGCCACGCTCATTTTCTTGCGCGCGGTGAACGTGAGTGTGGACATCCTGCCACATGTAGCACTCATAAAACAACCGCCTTACACGCCCGGGCGAAAGCCGTGAAGCGGACGTTGGTACTCGTGGTAGCCTTGGCGGTCGTAATGATACCAACCATGGGCCCCGCACCGCCTTCAAGCTCGACACCGACATTTTGTCTCGTGTGCGGCGAACGCGGCGGCGCCGACGTGATCGCCAATATCATACTGTTCGTTCCAATGGGTGTTGCCCTGGCCCTCCAAGGCTGGAGCGTCCGCACAAAGCTCCTGTTTGCCTTTGGCGTGACCCTTTTCATTGAATCCGCTCAGTCTACGGTCATCCCGGGACGGGACGCGAGCTTGGGTGACCTCCTATTCAACACCGTCGGCGCGGCGGTGGGCATCGTACTCACGATGTCAGTGCTCCATTGGATTTTACCGCGTGGCAAATCAAAATCACTGCTACAGGTCATCGGTGGCGTCTTCCCGGGACTCGCCATCATTCTGACCGGTTTCCTGACGCAACCACAGCTCGACGCCGACCGTTATCGCAGCCAATGGACACAGCGGTTGTCCCAAACGGACTGGTACAGAGGGAAGCTCGATTCCGTGTACCTCGGCGATCAACCGTTGCCACAGGGATATCTCGAAGCACCAGATTTTGTGAGCGATGCAGTCGGCGCTGGCAGCATACTCAGCATTCGCGGAACCGCGGGACCGCGTCCCGAAGGATTCGGTCCGATCTACACCATTCGGGCCCAGCGCAATCGAGAGATTTGGATGACCGGACAACGGGGGGATGACTTGGTGTTTCGTTATCGGCCCAAAGCCGCCACCTTGCGACTCATTCAGCCCAGCTTCCGAATCCGGGGCGCCATGACACAGTTTCAAGAGGGCGACGCTCTCACCATGGACTTTCGCCGATACCGGCCGGGGTTTGACGTGCGCGTAGGCAACACATCGCACCATGTTACGTTTCGCGCACGCGATGGATGGCGGTTAGTCTTCCCGACGTTTGGCGCGCCGCCTCGAATACAGGAATTGCTGGGCATTTTTTGGGTGGCCGCATTGTTCTTCCCGTTCGGGTTGTGGATGGGTGTGACGCGGTTCACGGCAGCCGGGGCCGGTCTGCTCGGGATCTCCGTGATAATTGCGTCAGCACTTCAACTCCTGGGGCCGCCCGGTTGGACGGAATTGATGGGTGCCATCGCAGGACTACTCGGGGGTTGGACAACGCAGCAAGTCGCCCCTCGGGTACTCGCGGTCCCGTCCCCGAAACCTCACTTAGCTGCCGCCAAACAAACGACGTAACGACAATGCCGACCAAACCAAACCGGACACCTCGGGATTGGCTTCTCACCGCGCGCCAGACGCTGCCGCGGTTGCGCCGCATCATCGGCAAGCTCAAGCCCACGTACCATCTCGACGACGTACGGGGCATCGATGAAAAGTTCCTGAACACCCATTCAATCCAAGGTTTGATCTGGGACGTAGACGGAACGTTGACAAATTATCACGCTATGGAAGTTGCGGATGAACTTAGACCGCACATTAAAATGTTGTTCGCGGATAAATCGTTAAAACACGCAATTCTCTCGAACTGTGACGAGCGACGTTTTGACGAGTTAAAGGCGGTGTTCCCGAGGATTCCACTTATCCGCGCGTATCAATCGCCCACCGGCCCTGTGTTCCGCACCGCGTTGGGGGACGATGATACGCACTCCAGGGATCACATCATCGATCTATTGGCGGCCGGCGGACAGCAGATACGCAAACCAAGTCGCGAACTCATTGAACATGCCACGAACGTTTTAGGGGTTCCACCGGACCGGTGTGTCATGATCGGCGATCAGTACTTCACCGATGTCGCTTCCGCAAATCTTGCGGGTGCGCGATCAATCAAAGTAAAAACGTTCGGTAAACGAACCTTTCCGCGGTCTATCCAGATCACGCAAAAACTCGAGTTGGCCATTTACCGGATGTTGAACGGCGCACCTCGGACGTAAGGCGCAACGTCAGGTCTGGTCTTTCTGACTACGCCACCAGGTTAAGCGTTCGCGAATCGTCTTCTCGAAGCCAACATCGGGTGGGTTGTACCACTCACTTCCGCGCAACACCTCTGGCAAATACTGCTGACCCGCAGCAAAACCCCCTTCACCCTGGTCGTACCGATACCCTTTTCCGTAGCCGATATCTTTCATCAGACCGGTCGGCGCGTTTCTCAGGTGTAGCGGGACCGGTTCATTCGGGTGTTCCCGTGCGGCGGCCGTCGCCTCAGCCCACGCGTTGCAGATGGCGTTCGATTTCGGTGCAGTAGCTAAGTACGCCACCGCCTCGGCCACTGCGAGATCGCCCTCGGGCGAACCCAAAAAATGGAACGCGTCCCTTGCCGCTAACGCCATCGTGAGCCCTCGCGGATCCGCCAATCCAATGTCTTCGCTGGCCATGCGGACCACACGCCGCGCGATGTACATGACATTCTCGCCAGCGTCAATCATACGGGCCAACCAGTAGAGTGCACCGTCGACGTCACTACCACGCACCGATTTGTGTAGCGCCGAGATTAGGTTGTAGTGCTCTTCACCTGACTTGTCGTACCGTGGCATCCGGCGCGCCAGGGTGGCTTCTAACTCGCTCGTTGTTATTTCGGTTGCGAGGCCGTCTCCCGCGTCAAGGTCGTGAACTATCTGTTCGACTGCATTGATGGCCTTTCGCGCATCACCATCGGCGTAACGCACAAGCATTCCCACCGCGTCGGCATCGAGTCTGGCAAGACGACCATTTGTCTCTTCATGTTCTAACGCACGTCGGACTAGCGCCTCGAGGTGTTCCGGCCCAAGCGACTCGAGCACGTAAACATGAACCCGAGAGAGCAACGCAGAGTTGACCTCGAATGATGGGTTTTCGGTTGTCGCACCGACCAACGTGATGATGCCATCCTCCACCCACGGCAAAAATGCATCCTGTTGCGCCTTGTTGAATCGATGGATCTCGTCGCAAAACAGAATCGTACCGCGCCCTTCACGATGGAGCCGCTTTTGCGCCTCTTC
This sequence comes from Gemmatimonadota bacterium, assembly GCA_036679545.1. Classification (GTDB taxonomy): domain Bacteria; phylum Gemmatimonadota; class Gemmatimonadetes; order Gemmatimonadales; family GWC2-71-9; genus JAZDDC01. The sequence continues at coordinate 15,724 of JAZDDD010000240.1, forward strand.
GATGATCACCCGAACACGCGGAATGCCTTGGGTTACGGCGGAAAACGCTTCGAAATGACGCTCCGTTGTATTGGCAAGCAGACGCGCGATTGTGGTCTTGCCACACCCCGGTGGGCCCCACAAAATCATGCTTTGCATCTCCCCACGATCAATCGCAAGACGG
>JAZDDD010000241.1:0-2192 GCA_036679545.1 Gemmatimonadota bacterium
GAGACAGGACACAAATTCGATTGACGTCCCTCGCACACGGAGCCGGCTGAGCTTCCAAACTCAGTCCAGCTGAGCTGGCGCAGGTACTGCGCCACGTGCCTCCGGTAGGGGATGCAAGAGTGTTAGTGGATGCTGCGTCGAGAGACGATGCGGCAGTGTTCCAGGTATCCCCGGACCGTGCTATCGTGGCGACCTTGGATTTCTTCACGCCGATCGTGGATGATGCATACGATTTCGGTCGTATCGCCGCCGCAAACGCATTTAGCGATTTGTATGCAATGGGCGCGACACCTCTTTTTTCGCTGAATCTCGTCGGCTGGCCGCGAGACCCGCAGATGCTCGAGCTGTTGGGAGACACGTTGCGCGGTGGATCGGACATTGCCACCGAAGCTGGCGTGTTCGTACTTGGCGGTCACTCGGTTGACGATGCGGAGCCAAAATACGGCATGGTCGCCATCGGCGAGGCGCATCCGGACGCCATCATCGACAATAAAGGGGCGTTGCCCGGCGACGTACTCGTGCTTACCAAGCTCCTTGGCACCGGCATACTGAGTACCGCGCTAAAACGCGATGTTATCGACGAGTCCGACATCCGTGATGCGGTCAATTCGATGGCGTCTCTCAACCGATCCGCGGCCGAGGTGATGCAGGCCATGCGCGGCGACGTACATGCTGCTACGGATGTCACTGGCTTTGGATTTCTCGGTCATCTGCACAACATGACAGCGGCGAGCGACGTGGGTGCCGTCGTTGATGTTCCTTCGATCCCCACATTCGAACGCGTTCGCGAACTTATCGGTCGAGACGTTGTTCCGGGCGGGACAAAACGCAATGCGGACGCCGCTGAAGAGTTTACCACGTGGGAAAACGTGAGTCCCGTTGACAAGGTATTGCTGAATGATGCGCAGACGTCCGGCGGCTTGCTCATCGCCGTGGCGAAAGATCAAGCTGACAAATTGGTCGAAGAGTTGAAAAAACGCGGGGTGTCGGTTGCCGCACGGGTGGGAGAAGTCGTTGACGGTGGTGGGATACGGGTGGTTTCAAGGTAAACGTTTTTCAACGCTCAACGCTGAACGTTCACCAATCAACACTCAGCATCGACATTCAACTGTTAACCAACCTTGCCCTTCCGCCCTACCGCCATACCGTCCTACCGCCTACCGCCTACCGCCTACCGCCCTACCGTCCATCGATACATTCCTCGCACATTCATCTTGAACCAGTCGCCGTACCCACCCCAACCGGCGTATTCGGCCAATGTAACTTGATTGGCGGTTTCGTCTTCGGACATTCCGTTGCGCACGGCGGCTTCAACGGCGGTTCGTAGGTCGTTGTAGTATTGAATCTGTCTGTCAACCGATGCCACGGTTCCATTTGGTCCGTGACCAAACACGATGGTCTCGAAATCCAGGTTCCGCAATTCCATCAGCGACTGAAAGAGGTCGGGGAAGTGAAAACTTGCGAGATCACGGTAACCCACGCGATCCATACTGACAAAGTCCACGGCGAAGGCGACACGTGCGTCCGGCACGACGGCAACCAGCGAGTTGTCACTGTGATTGCGTCCAAGGTATGTCAACGTGATGGGGCGGCCACCCAGGTGTAACGTCAATCCATTGGTAAACGTCACGGTGGGAGGCGGTTGGTCGGAGTCCGCCAAACGCTCGATTTCGGCACGGGCGTTTTCCTGCGCGATGATCGGGACCGTGACTCCGAATGCTTGTTGCAGAACGACCGCTCCGGTGGTGTGGTCGGCGTGGCTGTGGCTATATACGACGGCCAACAGGGGTTTCCCGGGAGCGACACGTTTGATCTCGTCGGCGTAATGCGATGCAGCTTCGGTGGAAATCGGATCAAACGCAATGACACCACCGTCACTCACGACAAAAAAACTGTTGTGTCCCTGGTATCTGTACTGAAAAACACCCTCGGCGACTTGGGTGGTCTCGAAGGTCGGTTGCTGGCCTTGTGAGGCGGTGGTGGTCAAGGCCGTGCAGGCTGTCAAAAAGATGATGGTCTTGGTCATTTATCGACTCGTCGTGGTTCGGTTACGGTTTGATATCCACTCAAATGATCAACGGAAATCGGGACCTGCAAATCGTTTGGTACTGACGACTTATTTCCCGACCCCGCGCCCGGTCCAAACATGGCGCGGGGTCGTCGGATCGTGCAATGAATCAAATCGTAAAACG
>JAZDDD010000242.1:0-2678 GCA_036679545.1 Gemmatimonadota bacterium
TTACATCCCGGAGTGGTCCGCGGACGGAACGCGGATCGTTTTCATCTCGAGCCGCGATGGTGGCTCGTTCGGTGGCGAGATCTACATCATGAACGCGGACGGGACGAGTCCAACTCGGATAACGGTCGATACCGGCGCCGAGTGGGCCCCGAAGTTCAAACCGTAACAGTCGAACCTTGGTAATGGCGTTAGCGCGACCGCGTGGGATTCGTCTCACGCGGTCGTTTCGTTTTGCAATGCACCATGACGGAAATCACCAAAACCAGCGAGGTACCGGGCATGGACATTGCCTTCTTTGAGTCATCCCCCATGGGCTAGTCCCTCCGCATACCACGTTCAGCCCCTGCCGTTGCACGGAGAAAATTGATGCAGAAATTGCGTGTTAGAATACGATCCGCGTTGACCCTCCTAATCGTCCCCCTCATCGCAACATGTGGCGGCGATCCTACAGCCATCGGCGACATCATCGCGTCGATCTCCGTGACCCCAGGAAATCCGGTGCTTGCCGCCCTAGGGCTGACGCAACAGTTCGTGGCCACCGCGAGGGACGCGGATGGGAACTCGCTTTCCGACAAAACCTTGACTTGGAGTTCCTCCTCTTCGGGGGTGGCATCCATAGATGCTTCCGGACTGGTAACGGCGGTAGCAAACGGAATAGCCACGATCACCGCAGAATCGGAGGGTATCTCGGGCACGGCCACCCTGCAAGTGAGTCAAGTTGTTGCCGGAGTGACGGTGACCGCTGGAACGACATCGCTGACCTCATTCGGCCAAGCGACGCAACTCACGGTGGCAGCGGTGGATGCCAACGGCAACGCCATTACGAACGCAAGTACGGCCTGGACCTCTTCAAATCCATCCGTCGCCGCGGTTTCATCGTCCGGTGTCGTAACAGCCATCGCCAACGGCACCGCAACCATCACGGCCACAACCGGCGGCACCGACGGCACGATCGACATCACCGTTTCGCAGGTGGCGACACAACTGTCCATGTCGTTGCAACCCTCCGCGACCGCCGTCAGCAACGTGGTGTTCTTACAGCAGCCGGTCATTCGACTGCTGGACGCCAATGGCAACCCGGCTGCGCAATCGGGCGTTTCCGTTGTAGGGGCTATCGTGTCCGGTGGGGGAACACTTTCGGGAACAACGACGATTATTACCGATGCGTCGGGAACCGCCGCATTCACTGACCTCGCCATCACCGGAACGACAGGCACCAGAACACTGTCCTTCGCCTCGGGTTCGCTTTCCGCGGCAATATCCAGCGGTGTGGCAATCGGCGCCGGAACGGTTGACCCCGCCCAATCTGCCGCCACGGCACCAGCCAGTGTAACGGCGGGCACCGCAGTCAACGTGGTCGTGCAGACCAACGATGCGGCCGGAACACCGGTGACCATCGGTGGTGCAGCGGTTGTGGTTACCGTGACAGGTACAAACCCGAACACTCCTGCTGTTACCGACAACGGTAATGGGACCTACACCGCTACCTATACACCCGGTACCGTCGGGCCCGACGTCATCGCGGTCACGATCAATGGTGTTCCGGCCGGCAACTCTCCACTCGCCACATTGGTTACCTCCGGTGCGTCGGACGCATCGCAAAGCACCGCCACCGTTCCGGCCGGCACGTCCGGGACACTGACCACGATTTCCATACAGACAAGGGACGGTACAGGGAACAACCTGCCCACCGGCGGAGAAAGTGTCACCGTCAACGTGACCGGTGCCAATTCAGTCGCGGCCGCCGTCACGGATAATGGTGATGGAACGTATAGCGCTACGTACACACCAATTGTGGCGGGCACAGACAACGTGGCAATCGCGCTGAACGGCACCGCCATCGGCGGCGGGCCGTACGCGAGCATTGTGGGACCGGGTCCACTCGATCCCACGCAAAGTACCGCTTCGGTACCCACAAACGGGACCTCAGGTGCGTCAACGAACATCATCGTTACCGCCAAAGATGCAAACGGAAACCCACTGTCGGTTGGCGGCGCGAGCGTTGTCATTTCCGTCACGGGCGCCAATACCGCCTCACCATCAGTCACGGATGTTGCCAACGGGACCTACACGGCCTCGTATACACCGTCCGGTTTAGGCATCGATAACATCACTGTCACGATGAACGGCGCGTCGGTAAGCGGTAGCCCGTTCCTCAGCACCGTGACCGCCGGTGGCGTCAATCCAGCGACAAGCACGGCCAGCGTACCGGCAACCACCGTTGCCGGGGTTTCCGCGGCCATCGTTGTAACAACGCGGGACGTGAATGGAAACCCGGTGAGTACCGGCAGCCAAACGATTGTCGTTACGGTCAGCGGTGCCAACACGGCGGTGCCGACGATAACAGACAACGGTGATGGGACGTATTCGACTTCTTATACGCCGACGGCGGCCGGACCAGACAACATCGCCATTACGATGAACGGCACCGCCATCAGTGGCAGTCCGTTTACGAACGTCATCACCGCAGGCGCCGTCAACGCGGCGCAGAGTACCGCCGTCGTTCCACCCGGGGTCACCGCCGGTTCAACATCCCCAATCACGGTTACGGCCCGTGATGCCAACGGCAATGCGATTACAACAGGTGGAGCCGCCGTTATCGTGACTGTGACCGGATCAAATACGGCGACACCGACCGTGACGGATAACGGCAATGGCACCTACTCCGCGAGTTACGT
>JAZDDD010000243.1:0-2964 GCA_036679545.1 Gemmatimonadota bacterium
GGGAGTTGGTCAGTGCCCAGCGCAATGTGTACGCCAGCGGCGATGGCGGCTTGAAGCGCCGACCAATGCCGTTTTCCGACGGTCTGCACGCGCTCGAGGTACCACGCCGGTGAGCCTATGCGTTCGAAGAATGGCAACGTGCCGGGTTGGCTCACAAGAATGGTGGGTACGTACCACACATCATTCGCCTGCATCAGGCGAAAATCGTCCTCAGTCAGGAAGTAGCCGTGTTCGATGCAGTCCACGCCCGCACGGACAGCGTCCGCGGTGGCTGTGGGCGATCCGGAGTGTGCCGTCACTTTGACGCCGTGCCGGTGAGCGATGTCCGTGACGGCCTCCAGCTCATCTTGTGTCATGAACGACGCGGCAATGTCACCTCCACGGGTCGCGATGCCGCCGGATATTGCGATCTTGATCCACGACGCTCCCGCGCGTATCTCCTTGCGAACGGCTTCGCGGAATTCTGCGACACCGTCGTTTGCGATTGTCTCGACATCAGCGCCGTGGCCGCCAGTGACTTGTACTTGTTGTCCCGCGGAAAAGATGCGTGGCCCTGCAAAAAAGCCATTGTCGATGGCCCGTTTCACTGCCAGGTCGACATGATTGCGTTCGCCCGTGAGACGCACGGTGGTTATGCCTGCCCGGACACTTGCCCGAGCCGCAGCCGCCATCCGCAGCGCCAAGTCCGCATCGGTTTCGTCGGACAACGCCGCGCCAGCCGCACCGGGCAATACTAAGCCGAGGTGAACGTGCATATTCATGAGACCGGGCGCGACCCATCCGCCTCGTGCATCGATGATGTGCATACCGGCGGGAGGGGAGAAACGCCCCGCCGGTTCAACCGAGCGTATGCGCTCGCCCGCGATCACGATGACGGCGTTTTCAATACTACTTCCGTCGGCTACGTTGATGACGTTGGCGTTGACGATCGCGATCCCATCGGCTACTTGCGTCTGGTCTGTGCCCGCCAGCATTGCAGATAACCCGACGAGCAAGATGTTAACTGCCAACATGTAAATCTCCGATGACGAGGTGTGGGACGGTAAGGCGGAGCGCGGTAAGGCGGTAAGGCGGACAGGCGGTAAAAGAAGAATCGGTGAACGCCGCTAGCAACGGCTACCGCCCTACCGCCATACCGTCCTACCGTCCTACCGCCCTACCGTCCGACCGCCTTACCGCCCGTCCGTCCGCCCTTTATGGCAGCCTGATGGCCATCAACATGTTAGGTGCCTGAATCACGACATGTTGTTTGCCATCGTGCATATATGTCATCATGCCGTAACGCGGGTTGCCGGGCAATGCTAACTGTCCCAGTTGCTCTCCGGTGGTCTTGTTGACGGCGTACAGATACGGTGTCCCGTCGCCTCCGTTGCCGGTGTACATCAACAGGTTTGCCGTCACGATCTGGGCTGCTTGCCTGCCGGACCCCGTATTGGGGATATCGACGCCACTCAATGCGGGGTGGTTTTTGACACGGTCGGGGGTCTCGCCGACGGGAATCCACCAGAGATGTTCGCCGGTGTTCATGTCGATTGCTGTGATTTTACTGTACGGCGGTTTGAAGATCGGCAAACCGCGCACGCGTGGCGTCCCCGCGGAACCTCCCACGGCAAAGTCATTGATCGTGACACCGGTTGGTGCGGCTTCACGGGTGTCACGCTCGTGACCGGGGACCATGATCCTCGACGAGCATCCTTTCTGCGACGTTACGTACAGGATGCCGGTGGTTGGGTCAGCTGCCGGAGTGCCATCGATGTTGGTTCCACCTACGTCCCCTGGACACCAGAGCGCTGCAGTCTTACCCAGGTCGTTGTCGCGATGTAACGGCGGGTTGAAAAGCGGTCCGATTTGAAAGTCGCTCAGCGCGGCGATTGCTTCCTGTCTGAGTTCCGGCGTGAAATCGATCAAATCGTCTTCGGACAACCCCTGCATTTCGTAGGGTACGGGACGGGTAGGGAAGGGTTGTGTCTCGGAGAGTTTTTCGCCGGGCATGTGTGACGCCGGTACTGCACGTTCTTCGATGGGCCACACAGGTTCGCCCGTTGCCCGGTTGAATACGTATGCGAATGATTGTTTGGTCACTTGGATTAAGGCCGGAATGTCTTCACCGTTAACGGTGACGTCCATTAACACAGGGACCTGTGGTGTGTCGTAGTTCCAGATGTCGTGGTGTACCAGTTGATAGTGCCACCGGCGTTCTCCGGTCTCAACGTCGAGCGCAATTAAACTCGTACTGAATAGGTTATCGCCGGGCCGGAACCCGCCCCAGAAATCCGCGGTTGCGCCGTTGGTCGGGATGTACACAAGGCCGAGGTCCGGATCCGCCGAGAGCGGGGCCCAGGATGAGATGTCACCCGTCCATTCCCACGCATCATTCTCCCAAGTGTCATGTCCGAATTCTCCCGGCCCCGGCAGGACTTCGAACTTCCACTTGAACGCACCGGTGCGCGCATCGTACCCCAGGATGTCGCCCGGTATGTTTTCTTGACGTGATTGGTTGTAACCCTGCTCGGCAGAGTTGCCGACGACAATAACGCCGTTTACGACGATCGCCGGTGACGAACTGGTGATGTAACCTTGCGTCAGTGGAATACCTTGGGCCGCATCGTCGTATTCGTAACCCAAATCGGCCAGCAGGTCGACGCTGCCGGTTTCGGGAAAGCCAGGTATGTCAATCGATCCGCCGAAGCCCTCCAATGGTTGTCCGGTCTCCGCGTCCAGCGCGTGTAAGAAGAACGCGGGCGTGACGATGTAGATGACGTCTCGACCATCGACCCTTGCGTACGCAACGCCCTTGCCGTGATTTTTCCGCATTGAATATTCCCATCGGAACGTTTCGGGCTCGACCCAATCCCATATTGTTTCGCCGGTACCGGCATCCGTCGCCACGACATGACGTTTCTCTCCGGCCACGCTGATCAGTTTCCCGTTCACATAGATTGGGGTAGACCGGGCATTGACTTC
>JAZDDD010000244.1:0-3482 GCA_036679545.1 Gemmatimonadota bacterium
GCCAGTGGTGTGTAGGACAGCGTGTATGAACCACCGCCGTTATCCACCGCGGCGGCAAAGGTTGCTCCGGTGTTCGGGCCCCCTGACACAGTTGCTGCGAGGTTTGCCGCCACACCGGTAACCAAGTTGGAATGAACGTCTCGTACCGTCACCGTGATATTCGTGGCGACACCGCCCAAGCCGGCTGGTACGACCGCGGTAGTCTGGGCCGGTCCCGGTGGTCCAGGTACGACGGTGGCGTTGAACGGACTCGAGCTGCCGGCTGGCAGACCTGGGTCCGTGCCGATGTTTGCCGGTGTTGCGGGGCCACCACCGTCCGGATCCAACGTAATCGTGATCACATGGATGCCAGCTGCGGTGGGTACGTAGCTCGCTGTGTACACGCCTGTTCCGGGGTTCGTCACCACCGGAATCAGTGGTGGTTGTGCTCCACCAACCGAGACTACAACTGCCGCGGTACCCGTGGTCACCGCGTTTCCGTTGGCATCACGTCCCTGTACAGTGATCGAGACGATATCACCCGCCGGAACTTGTGCACCACCGGCTGTGATGTCTGGCACCGTTGTCGTGGACATGACCGCGGTGGAGAATGCTGCCGTCACCGCACCCGGTGCCACGATACTGTTGAACGGGCTGCCCCCAATTGGTGTGGGTGCCGCCGGTCCACCGCCATCGACGTCCAACGTGATCGCGATGGGATCAGTGCCGACGATGAGCGGCGTGTACGTGAGGTTCCACGTGCCGTCAGCATTGTTTGTGGCAGCGAGCGCGCCGGCATTGGCCCCGCTCGTCACGTTGCCCGCGACGACGGCTGCCGCGCTACCCGGATCGGTACCGACTGGGTTGCCGTTAGCGTCGTTGAGTGTGACAACGATCGTCGTCAGCGTACCCGAGGTGCCGCCCGGTACGACGGCCGCTGTCTGTGCGGGTGTCGCCACGCCTGGGACGACGACGCTATTGAATGGACTTGGTCCGCCGGGCACACCTGGCGCGGTCCCTACGGGCGCCGCGGCCTGTGCTCCACCGCCATCGGGATCGAGCGTGATGGCAATGACATCCGTGCCGCCGGAAGCCACCGGTGTGTAGGTGAGCGTCCAGGTCCCGTTACCGTTGTCAGTTGCGGTCAATGCGGTGCCGTTGTTGGGCCCGCCGGTCACGTTACCAACGACCACCGCCGCAGCGCTCGCCACGTCGGCACCCACTGGGTTGTTATTCGCATCGAACAGGGTGACCGGAATGGTTGTAACGGTACCGGCGGTTCCGTTCGGCACGATTGCAGACGTGTTGGCCGCTGTGACTTGTCCTGGCGCAACGGTGCTGCCGAACGGACTACCGCTTATCGGTCCGTTCGCAATTGCACCGGCTCCGTCCGGATCCAAGTTGATGGTTATCTGATCGGCGCCTATCACCAACGGTGTGTACGTGAGTGTCCACGTACCGTTGCCGTTGTCAGTGGCGGCCAAGGCCGTGCCGTTGTTGGGGCCCGCCGAAACGGTCGCGGTCACCACCGCGGCCGTGCTCGCCGGATCAGCACCGACCGGATTATTGAATGCGTCTCGCAACGTCACGACCGCGGTTGTGACCGCACCCGCAACACCGTTCGGAACGGTCGCGATGGTGTTTGCTGCCGTTGTCTGCGCCGGATTGACCAGGGCCGAGAATGGGCTTGGTCCACCCGGTACACCGCCGGCCGTACCGATCGCGCTACCGTTGAGCATGATGCCGATTTGATCGGTACCACCGGAGACGGTCGGTGTGTACACAACTGTGTACGTACCGTCACCCTGGTCTACGGCGGAGATGTTGAAGAAGCCCGATGGCAACGGTCCCGCTCCGTCCGGATCCAACGGATTGGAGCCAATGTTCGGACCGGATTCGATCGTTGCCTGTACCGCGGCCCCACCAACCGTGATCAAGTTATTCTGTGGGTCGCGTGCTTGAATCGTGACGGTGACCGGAACACCAGCGATGGCCGGTAGTGCCGGTGAGAAGCTTGCACTCGAGAACGCGGCACTCGGCCCACTCGCCGTCACAATACTGTTGAACGGACTGGGTCCGCCCGGAACACCGCCGGCGGTACCGATCGGATCGGCGCTCGTTGGCGTGTACACCAGGTTAAACGAACCGTTGCCGTTGTTGTTCGACACGACCGCAGCGCCGCTGTTGGGCCCGCCGGTCACGGTACCGGTCACCACCGCGCTCGCACTCGCCGCGTTGGTCCCAACCGGGTTGCCGTTGGCGTCGTTCAACGATACGACAATCATGGTTTGCGAACCGGCGATACCGGCAGGTACCGCGGCCGACGTGTTTGCTGCCGCCGCGATCGCCGGTACGACCAGACTGTTGAACGGACTTGCACTGCCCGCTGGAAGTCCGCCATCAGTTCCGATGTTTGCTGCGGACATTGGACCGGGGCCATCGGGATCGAGCATCACCGTCATGACATCCGTACCGGCTAACAGCGGCGTGTAGGACAACGTCCAAGTCCCGTTTGCCGGTGCTGTCGCCGCGGCTGCGACGGCCGCGCCCGCATTTGGTCCACTTGTGACGACACCCGTCACCACCGCGGCGGTACTCGCCGCATCGGTTCCGACGGGATTGTTGAAGGCGTCGTTTAGCGTGACGATAAATTCATTCAACACGCCCGACACGCCACCTGGGAACGGATTCGGAGCGGTCGAGTTCGCCGCCGCCGCAATCCCCGGTGAGACCTGGCTCGTGTACGGACTGTTGAGGATTGCCTGTGCTGGCAACGCACCCGCACCGTCCGGATCCATCATGATCGCAATCAGGTCGGTACCGGCCACCGTCGGTGTGTAGGTCGCGGTGTACGTCCCATTGCCGTTGTCGATTGCCGTGAAGCCGGTCTGTGGGTTGGCACCGGTTCCGGTGAGGGTAACGACTGCGCCGCCAATGCCTATGGCTGTTCCGTTCGCATCGTTGCCCTGGATCGTGATCTGTGTAATCGCACCAGCGGTCCCGTCCGGCACGGTCGCCACGGACATAGTGGGATCAACCACTTGTCCCACTGGTACCTGAGCCGTTGCCGCTAGAACCGGCGCAGACGTTGTTGCTTCGATGGTTGCGGTGCCGTTGGCAATTGCCGTGACCGTTGCCGTTGATGGCGTGGTCTCTGGCGTAACCTCGACCACGCTCACGATGGTTGGATTCAAAGACGTCCACGTTACATCAACGCCCTGTACGACGTTGCCGCGTGAGTCCAACAGCGTTGCGGTCATGGTGCCGGTCTGTGCAATAGATACGAGTGGCAGGACCTGTGGCGAAATGTTCAATACTATCGGCACCTGCGATACCGTCAGGTTGGCGGTGCCCGTCATTCCACCGGCCGTGGCCGTTATGGTCGCAGCGCCGTTGGCTACTGCGGTCACCATGCACGCGGCGTCAACCGATACCACGGCGGCGTTGCTTGACGTGCAGGAGAATGGCGTCACTGCGTTGGCGTTGGCGTCAAGCGCAGTCAC
>JAZDDD010000245.1:0-9205 GCA_036679545.1 Gemmatimonadota bacterium
CAAACAAATCGGGCAGTCCAGGAACTCCGAAGACTCGCTGAATTTGAGGAAAGCCTCCCCTTCGCATTCGGTCCGCCGGGCATGGCCAAACCGCCACGCGAATTACTCGGTGACGTTTTGCTAGAAATCGAACGACCCGCTGACGCGATGACGGAGTACTCGAAAGCCTACGAACGGACGCCACGACGTGCTCAGACGCTGTTGGGTCTCGCACGTGCGGCGGTAGCCATCGGGCAACTCGACATCGCCGCCGATAATTACGGGGAACTTCGTGCCATGTGGGGTCAGGCAGATCCGGGGTTCGACGCACTCGCGGAGGTCAACGGCTTTTTGTCGGCGTCCGGGGCTAGTCAATAACGGCCAAATACGATTTGCGATTAACGATCGCTGACTAACGATTTTGAGAAATTTGACAATAGATGAAGATCGTCAATCGTAGATAATTAATCCCTGCTTTTCGTCCAACGGCGCCATATTCTGCGCGCCCAACTTTCGCTGCGGAATTGCTGCTGCACGTATTCGTTTGGATCGGCAAGCGCTCGTCCAAATTCAACGGCTCTCTCGAATCGATCGTCCGGCAACTTCGCTAACGCACGTTGTAGTACGACACCAAATGCCTCGGGGATATCGGGTCGTTGCACGGTGACGGCCGGTGGTTCGTCGAGCAGGTGTCGCCGAATCATGCTACCAGCATCGGACGCGGAGAAAGGCGGTTCGCCCGTAACCATCTCGAATACAACGCATGCAAGACTGTAGATGTCGGAGCGCCCACTCAGGTCGATGACACCGCTTGCCTGTTCCGGGCTCATGTACATCGGCGTACCGACCACCATTCCCGTCTCGGTCAGCCGATCACCACCTGCGGCGCCGATAGCACGCGCGATCCCAAAGTCGGCGACGATGGCACGGCCACCCTGAATCATGATGTTCGCCGGTTTGATATCTCGGTGGACGATTCCCGCATCATGCGCGGCTCCCAACGCGTCGGCGACTTCACCCGCGACACGAACAGATTCTTTGAGAGGCTGTGGCCCTTCTCGCTCCAACTTCTGCTCCAGTGTTTCCCCCTGGACATATGGCATCACGTAATACAAGAGACGATCCGCTTCTCCAGAATCCAGTACCGGCAGAATATTGGGATGATTGAGTTGCGCGGTAACGCGGATTTCACGGAGAAAACGTTCCGGACCAAGAATGGACGTGAGCCCGTTACGCAACACTTTGATCGCGACTTCGCGATCATGTTTTTTGTCGTGTGCCAGATACACCCGCGCCATAGCACCGGCCCCTAACTTACGTTCCAGATCATACAAGTCCGAGAACGCCTCGCGAATGTAGTCAAACTGGTCACTCACAACTCAATCCTCCCCAAAAACGCTGCCGGGCAAGGTGGGCGCGAAAACCGCTACCACACCATATTTCCGATCTCAGCATTATCGGTTTCGAGCCAACGTTTCAAAACCGATCTAGCGCAAACAGTGGTCCAGCCTCACTCTTGAGTGGCACAACATCCATATACCGACGGTAACGCCCATGGCCATCAATCGACGCGAGTTCATTCAAGCCTCCGCGGGTGGGGCGCTCGGCTTGACTCTTGGCGGCACCAACCAACCGCTCAACGCCGCGATGCCCAAGCGGCGGGATCCAACGACCCCGCATCCGTTGAGCATCCTCATACTCGGGGGCACGAGTTTCCTGGGCCCGCACCAGATCCGCTACGCGTTAGAACGAGGTCACACGGTGACAACTTTCACGCGTGGTCAAACACAGTCAACCATTCATAAGGATCTATTCGCACATGTCGAGGCACTCATCGGAGACCGCTCCGATAACCTCGACGCTTTGCGTGGAAGGAAGTGGGACGCGGTTATCGACAATTCCGGCCGCAATGTCGATTGGACCCGCGCAACAGCTCAGCTTCTTAATGACTCCGTTGGTCGCTACGTGTATACGTCCTCAACTGGGGTCTACTTACCGTATCTTGGGGATGACCTCACCGAGAACACCGAGTTGGTTACACACGATGATCCACCTCAGGAGCGCATGAGTTACGGTGTGATGAAGACGCTGTCCGAGATCGAAGCACGCGAAGCTTTCGGGGCGGAGCGCACAACCGTTGTCCGACCGACATACATCATTGGTCCCGGTGATACCTCAAATCGATTCCCATATTGGCCCGTACGATTGGCGCAAGGTGGGGAAGTGCTGGTACCGGGTCGAGGCCACGACCCAGTCCAGTATATCGACGTTCGTGATCTAACTGATTTCATGATCCGAGCGATCGAGAACGATACCGGTGGCACGTACAACATCGCCGGACCCGGATCGCGGCAAGGGATACATGCATTCGTGCACGGCGTGCACGCGGCAATTTCGTCCGAAGTTGAATGGGTGATGATTCCAGATTATCAGTTTCTGAAAGAACAGGAAGTACGGTTCGTCATTCCGTGGCTTCTTCCAGAGGGAGACTACTTTGGCTCGGCTCGGGTAAACATCGACCGGGCAAAAGAAGCGGGGCTGACGTTTCAGCCGCTGGCCAAAACCACATTTGACGTCATGGATTGGTGGCAGTCAGACGCGGTCACAGATGAACGGCGTCAAACCGCAGCATCTGATGGTCGTGGTAGCTTCCCGTTGACCTTGGAGCGAGAAGCATCAATAATCGCAGCGTGGCGAGCACGCTAACGACCAGACTTGTCAACGACGTACACGTCGGAAAAAGCCGGACTGCTCAAGGTCAACGGGAAGCTGGAGTTCAACCAGATCGCCTGGTACGACGTGTACTCGGTCGGACAAGTACAATCCGGGACCAATGATGAGATCGATCTCGAACTGGAGCGGTTTTGGTTGCCAGGGGATCATGAAATCATCTTCCCCGTTGTGTGACTCCACCGTTCCAATAATGAAGCGACCACCACCTTCATAAATCGCGCGAACACGCGCACTATAGAAGTTGTCGTTGACGACACGGACCGCAACGCTATCACCAAGCTGTGGCTCTGAACCGTTCGTCGTAAATGCGCTTCCTCCGCGTCCGCAAGCAAATGCAAACAATACGCACCCCAACAGCACCGAACTCGCGGGCCAACGCCCCCTGATGGGAACGGCTTCGGAAAATCTCATGATTTGCCTCTCTGCGGGTGGAGCTTTTTGTCCGTCACCAGGTGCTAATGGATATCTCCAATCAACTGCCCGGACAATCCGTTTTTGTGAGCCCCCACTCCATGACTTGCTCACTCCCCTCACCGCCATCGATTCGCGCTAGCAATTGGTCGTCGGAAGTTACCCGATAAATGATGCGTTTTGGGAAATCATGCTGGGGATCCTCACTGATGAGAGAGAATTCGAACATGGTTGTGGTCTTGTCGCTAATGTACCGAGTAGTCCCCAGCATGATGTTGGCGGACGGCCGCGTGTAAATCTCTTCGATGATCGTTGAGCCACCGGCGGAACCCGTCCAACACCCCGCCATGAAGCCCAACGCAGCGAGTGTCCCGGATGAGGACTGACCCGCGGCGGAGGTGGCCCACAGGGTGGTTGCCATTAAAATGAACCCGATACGTGACACACTGCCTCCGAGTTTGCTGGATATGGTCGAGGGCGTCGTGATACCCAATGACGTTCCGGAATGATCCACCAGGTTCCCGCCAGAACCCGGGCGGAGTTTGCACGGCGTATGCAAATAGGCGTCGTTACTACGGGGAAAATGCAATGAAATGTTTTCGGCGTTTTGGGCCGCACTCGATCCCACACCAACCGACCGTAGAAGCCCAAACACAAAACCCCGTCTTTGCGGCACGGCCCAAGACGGGGCAAACATTCTTTTTGGAATGGGCCAGGGAAGATTTGAACTTCCGACCTCACGCTTATCAGGCGTGCGCTCTAACCAACTGAGCTACTGGCCCGAGGGTTGATCAATGTAGACGGTCATTATTCCTTTTTCCACCCAACCACCATCATACAGTGCTGGGTTCTATCGTGTCCGCGCGGCCGCGCGGGCCCGCTTCTTCCGGTCGGTGGCTTTGAGCCACCGCTTCCGAAGCCGTATTGCCGCAGGGGTCACCTCAATCAACTCATCTTCTTCTATGAACTCGAGGGCTAGCTCAAGTGTGAGGACACGTGGGGGCTCAAGCCGGATCATTTCATCGGACGCAGTGGTCCGCATGTTGGTCAACTTTTTCTCTTTGGCGACATTGACGTCGAGATCACCAGGCCGGACGTGTTCGCCGACGATCATGCCCTCATACACAGGGTCACCGGGGATGACAAACATCGCCGCCCGCGCCTGCAAGTTGAAAAGCGCATACGCGACCGCGACCCCCTGCCGATCGGCTACCATGACGCCGTTGTTACGCCCCGCCAACGACCCGGCCCACCGGCCAAACTCCAGGAAGCGATGATGCATGATTCCCTCGCCGCGTGTTTCGGTCAGGAAATCGCCACGGAATCCGAACAGGCCTCGGGCTGGCACTTTGAAACGCATTCGTACCCTGCCATGGCCCGGGTTTTTCATGTCCAGGAGATCGCCCCGCCTGGGGCCGAGTCGTTCGATGACTGTGCCGATCATGTCCTCGGGTACATCCACCATCAGCTCTTCGTATGGCTCCAACCGTTCGCCGTCCGGGCCTTCCTTGGTTATCACGCGGGGGCGACTCACCTGGAATTCAAACCCCTCCCTCCGCATGGTCTCCATCAAAATGGTCAGATGCAGTTCACCACGCCCGGAAACCGTCATAACGTCTGGTTGCGCCGTATCTGCAACACCCAATGAGACGTTGCGTTCTAACTCCTTGTGCAGACGATCCCGTACCTGTCGTGTCGTGACAAACTTCCCGTCCCGGCCTGCGAAGGGCGAGTTGTTGACGACAAAGTCAACGGAGATGGTAGGCTCCTCGACTGCAATTCCGGCAAGACGCTCCGGTGCCGATGGATTCGTCAGGGTTACGCCTATTTCAAGATCTTCGAGACCGGCAAGCGCAACGATGTCACCCGCCTCACCGCGTGAAATCTCGACTCGTTTCATTCCTTCGAATCCGTACAGCGTTGCCACGCGAGCCGAGGATGTGACGGCTGACTCGACAAGACCCGGATCACCCAGCGGCAAGACGACGACCGTGTTCCCAACTTCAACCCAGCCGCGTTCTACACGACCGATAGCCAACCGACCGAGGTATGGCGAAAAGTCGATGGTCGATACGAGCATTTGGAATGGGCCGTCCGGTTCGCAATTCGGCGCCGGAATGTGCTTTATAATCGTGTCAAACAGCTGTGACAGATCCTCGCCCGGTTCGTCCATATCCAGTCCGGCGTAGCCCTCTTTTGCCGATGCGTAGAGGAACGGCGCCTCCAGTTGCGATTCTGACGCCTCGAGATCGATAAACAAGTCCAACACCTCGTCGTGGACTTCGTCGATCCTGGCATCTGGACGATCGATTTTGTTGATCACAACCACCGGTTGAATACCGAGTGCCAACGCTTTCCGCGTCACGAAGCGCGTCTGCGGCATGGGCCCTTCCGCGGCATCGACGAGTATCAACACGCCGTCCACCATACGAAGGATGCGTTCAACCTCGCCGCCAAAATCGGCGTGGCCAGGTGTATCAACGATGTTGATTTTTACGTCGGACCATCGAATAGAGGCATTCTTTGAAAGGATCGTGATGCCTCGTTCCCGCTCCAACGGGTTGGAGTCCATGACACGATCTTCGACGTGCTGATTTGCGCGAAACACGCCGGCCTGACGCAGCATCTTATCGACGAGCGTGGTTTTGCCGTGATCGACATGGGCAATGATAGCGATGTTGCGCAGAGACACGAGATCTAACCTTCAGAGGTAACAACTTGCTGGGCACGGACTATAATCGGATAGATCGGATCGGGACAAGGGTTGGTGGACTAACGAATTGGGTAACGATTGCAGATTGACCGTGTGAGGGACTCCGAATCACATTCAATCAGCGCGGGCCGCCAACATCGGCGAAGGGTCGGTAGCATGTTGCTCGCACCCGTCCGTACACTCTATCTGAATCGTAACATGGTGGATGCCCATCTCCGACAGATGGCTCCGAGCACCTTCCAAAGCCTTTTGGTTTGCTTGCGGGTCTTCAACCACCATGTGACCACTCATCGCTACGACGCCACTCGTGACGGTCCACACATGTAAATCATGCACCGCGGAAACATTCGGAATCGCGCGGAGCTTTGACTCGACCACGGCCAGGTCAATGTGCCGCGGTGTGGCCTCCAACAAGACCTCGACGCTTTCCCGCACCAACCTCCAGGCGCTACCCAAAATCAAAAGCGCGACCAACACTGAGATGATGGGATCGACAAGCGACCATCCGGTGAACCAAATGATGGCTCCCGCGAGCATTGCACCCACCGAACCGAGTAAGTCGCTTATGACGTGCAGATACGCGCCGCGAATATTGAGCGAATGCTCATGCCCCGCGTGAAGCAACCGCATCGACACCACGTTTGCAAGTAACCCAAGTGTCGCAACGCCAAAGAGAATTTTTGGTTCGACAACCGGTGGCGCGTCAAGTCGTTTGACGGCTTCCCAAACAATTGTTGCCGCAATCACAAACAACGCCGAGCCATTCACCAATGCGGCGAGGATCTCGAGTCGTAAGTACCCGTACGTTTTCTGAGAAGTGACCGGCCGACGAGCAATCCACGCAACAAACAGAGCCAAACCAACAGCGGCCACATCCGTCAGCATGTGCCCCGCATCCGCGAGCAACGCCAGGGAATTGGAGATCAGGCCGCCGGCCACCTCCGCCAACATGAACACGGTACTGATGGAAAGGACCCACCACAGGGCACGAACATGTGTGTGTAGTGCGGGCCGAAGGTGCGAGCAACCGAAGGCGTTGGGAACTGATGCCTCCGTTGCCATTAGGCGGTAACGCGGGCCCGACCGTGTCGATTAACTTGTGATACGAATCGATGGAAGACATTCCCATATCAACACTTTTCTTTGGCGCTGCGTCGGTCCTCGTATTGGTCGCCGTCAACGCCTTCTTCGTCGCCGCCGAGTTCGCTCTCGTGGCTGCGCGGCGAACGCGATTGGCCTCCATGGCCAAAAGCGGAGACAAGAAAGCTAAACTGGCCGAACGGGCGATACAATCGCTTGATCGTTACATCTCAGCCACACAACTCGGGATTACACTGGCCAGCTTGGGGCTGGGGTGGATCGGCGAACCTGCTGTTGCACAGGTGCTCGAACGCGTATTCCGCGATGTCCCAAGCCCATTGGACTTTCTGGCCACACACACGGTGGCGACGGTCATCGCATTTAGCGTCATCACCGTTCTGCACATCGTCCTTGGCGAGCTAGCACCGAAAGCGTTGGCCCTGTTATACCCAGAAGGCACAAGCCGCTGGATCATTACACCATTGATGGTGTTTACGGTAGCCACCAACCCATTCATTTACGTTTTGAACGGCGCAGCGAATCTCGTACTGAAGGCCGTCGGAGTTCGCACGCCGACAGGACACGAGCGTGTACATCAACCCGACGAGATCATGATGCTTGTCGAACAAAGTGGGCGGTCGGGTCATCTCGATACTGGTGACGTGAAACTCATACGTGGTGTGTTTGCGTTCAGCCAAAAGGTGGCGCGCGACGTCATGACACCGCGCACCGACGTCACCGGGATTGAAGCCGATCTCACCGTGGAGGAAGCAGCCGATCTGGTCGCCACCGTCGGCCGATCCCGTTACCCGGTATACGACGATTCACTGGACCATATTGTGGGGGTCGTACATGCCAAACAAATTCTCGCAAACCTCAAGGAGTCACGATTCAAAAAGGTCAAAGACATCGTGGCCCCGGATACACTCTTCGTACCCGGCACTCGAGAAGTAGAAGACCTGCTCGCCGACATGAAGCGATTGAATCAACATATCGGGATCGTACTCGATGAGTTTGGCGGTACCGCCGGCATCGTGACCATGGAAGACATGTTAGAAGAGATCGTAGGCCACATCTACGATGAGTACGACGCCCCGGATGCCGCTGCCACCACAGACGGTGACGGCACCACCATCCTCGGCAACGCCACCATTGATGAAGTCAACGAAGAGTTTGGTTTTGGGATTGCCACCGACCAACATCAAACGGTCGCGGGGTTTGTTTTTGGGTCGCTCGGCCGACTACCGCGTGTGGGGGACACCGTCGCCGTGGAAAATGGGCGTTTGGAAGTAACCGAGATGGACGGGAAGAGGATTAGTCAGCTCAAACTCGTGCGATAGCTTGAGACGGAGTCAACACTCAACGCTCAACACTCAGCATTCAACACTCAAAAATGAATATTCATTAGTTGAGTGTTGTATCGCATCACGTTCCGGCGACTATTGCGCCGCTTGCACGATCCCCACGCATGGCTAACCGCACCGCCAGGGCCAACGCCTCACGCATTGAACTCGGGTCGGCAATTCCACGACCGGCAATGTCCATCGCAGTGCCATGATCCGGGGAGGTACGGACAAACGGTAAACCGAGCGTAATGTTGACCGCCCTCCCAAATGCCGCAACCTTGATAGCGGTCATACCAACATCGTGATAGGGCGCTAACACGGCGTCGAACTCACCCTTCATACATCTGACAAAAACGGTATCTGCCGAAATGGGCCCATAGGCGCCGAGTTCTTCGGCGGCCGGCCGCATGATCTTGGCGTCTTCAGAACCGAACAGGCCCGAATCACCGGCATGCGGATTTAAGGCACACAGCGCCAACCTCGGCTCGGCAATGCCAAACCGTTTTCGAAACGCGCGGCGACACACTTCACCAACGGACACAATCTTCCTGATCGTCAGGGCTTGTGGAACATCGCGAAGTGGAATGTGTGTGGTGACCAGTACAACCCGAAGACGTTCCGCGATCAGCATCATCGCGACATCCGGACCACCGGCTAGGTCCGCCAAGAACTCGGTGTGACCCGGGTATTTGTAACCCGCCAAATTCAAGGCGTACTTGTCCGCAGGTGCTGTCACGATGGCGTCAACCTCGCCCGCCATGGCAAGCTGCGCCGCACGTTCTACGGCGCGTCCCGCAAGGAGGCCGGATCCAGCGATCGAAAGAGGGACACTTTTGGCTTGCGTTGAAAAAAACGGATCAACAGTTGGTACCGATGAGATGGGCGCGGTTTCGTCCCGCGCTTCTTCGAGACTCCCAATACCAATTCCCTCGACGGGCATTTC
>JAZDDD010000246.1:0-3203 GCA_036679545.1 Gemmatimonadota bacterium
CAAGCTATTGCCGAACTCGGCTTCATCGTTGTCGAAGTCGATGCAATGGGCACACCCAAACGCTCGAAGTCATTTCACGAGGCGTACTACGGTAACATGGGTGACAACGGTCTGCCGGATCAGGTGACTATGATCCAGCAGTTGGCACAACGTCATTCCTACATGGACATTGCGCGAGTCGGGATCTACGGACACTCCGGCGGTGGCTTCGCGGCTGCGGCGGCAATCATGCAATACCCGGACTTTTACATGGTTGCGGTCTCCCAAGCCGGAAACCACGATAACCGCAATTATGAAGACGATTGGGGCGAAAAGTGGCAGGGATTGCTCGAGGAGTTTGACGACGGGACAACAAACTATGACAATCAGGCAAACCAACTTCAGGTTGAAAACCTACGTGGCAAATTGTTGTTGGCGCACGGTACGATGGACAATAACGTACCACCATCTAACACCATGCTTGTGGTGGACGCGCTCATAACGGCCAACAAAGACTTCGATCTCGTGCTGTTCCCAAACCGGCGTCACGGGTTTGGCAACGAGCCTTACATGATGCGGCGACGCTGGGATTATTTCGTGCGTCACCTGCTCGGCGTAGACCCACCCGCCGAATATGAGTTCGGAAGACTACCGCAACGAACACTCATTCCGTAACAGCGCGCCTCCGACCCTAGAGGACGTAAAAACGGGCCGGCTGAGCAACATGCCCGGCCAGCCCGTTCAGATTCTAGGCCTGTTTCCAGTTTATGCTTGATTCGGCGCCGACAAAAGTAATTCGGTCGCGATGGCTTCAAGCAGTAACTCACGCGTGCGCGCGACGATGTCATCGAGTGAAGGCGAAGAGGCAAACATCTCTCTAACCTTTTCGCGCAGCTCGTCAGCCGTTGGCACGTGCGGTAGATGCATGTCCCTGAGCATCATGTGGGCGTCGGAGCCTGCGGTCCGCGCCCTCTCACGCAGCTTATCCAAGGTCGGCGTATTGGCCCACGCTTCACGCAACTGGTTGCTCATGCGGTCGACAGCCATGGACGCCACCAAACGCCGTGCAACCTTATCCACCACGCCTCTTCCCAACTTCTTCTCGTTGCGCACCAACTCCTTCGGAGGAGCGTTGAGATCCCAGACGATTCCTACGAACGAGAGGAGTTTCAGCACGTAGTAAGTGATATCGATCTCCCACCAGCGAAAGCCCTGGCGGGTCGAAGCCATATACGCATGATGATTGTTATGCCACCCCTCACCCAGGGTTAACAACGCCAACCACCAATTGTTACGCGAGTCATCACCCGTAATGTACCGACGAGAGCCATGTACATGGGCAAGTGAATTGATCGAAAACGAACCGTGATACAAAACGACAGTACTCCAGAAGAACCCAACCACAAGCCCAGGCCAACCGGCCAGGAGAAAGGTGGCAACGGCCAGCACAATCGGCGGCAGATACCGCTGTTTATCCAACCACATCAACTCGGGGTACTGGGTCAGATCCGGTACCGTGGACGGGTCGTAGTCGCCTTGGTCGCGAACAAATATCCAACCAAGATGTGAGTACCAAAACCCGCGGTGTACCGGAGAGTGAACATCAAGTTCAGTATCTGAATGTTTGTGGTGATGCCGATGTTTCGCGGCCCACCAAATAGCGCCACGTTGGGCCGAACTCTGGGCCACCCAGGCCAAGACGAACTGACCGATGCGGCTTGTCTTGTACGAACGGTGTGAAAAGTACCGATGATAACCCCCAGTGACCGCAAACATTCGGATGAAGTATAGGGAGATACAGATCACCAGGGCCTCCGTCGTCACACCCGTCCAAATAGCCGCAAAGCAAAGAAGATGGACGAGGAGGAACAACCCCCGCGTTGGATAGACGATGTCCTCGTGATACTCTGGAGTTGGTGACACGTCAGATGACACTGGCGCGTGATTGGCTTTCACTGATTAATCCTCACGGTTGACCGGCCCGACGCTCGGGGAGCAGACGGCACCGGTTTGGACGAATTTCTCGACGTCAAATCATTCCAGCGGTGGACCCACCCCGGCGCCCGACACCTTTCACCTCCGCCGTCCGAAATCTAACAAGTGGCGGGCCGCCGCAACACACCGACAATCTTCATAAATCGCGGCGCAAATGGACCCTCAAATCCCAAATCGGCCGCTCTCGGCCGAATAATGAGACAGCTGCCCTGACATCCGTACGACAGACATATCCAACCAGATTCGCGAAAGAGGCCCGCGAGGGGATGCTGGGCATTATCTAATACTTCAGAAATCGACCGCTGACTGCCACAAGTTGTTGATAGACAATGGCTTACAGTGAGTCGGAAGTACACTGTTAGCACCGCGCCGCCATGAAGCACCCGACAACCGAACTCCGGGGGGTCTTCGTCCCTGGGCGGACGTCAACCACCCAACCGGCAGAAGAGATCCACCATACCCCACATTGTCACCGGCGTGCCATTTTAGCTGGTATTTGGTGTCAACGCGGTTGCCGTGATCGTGACCTCATCATCTATCGTGTTTTCCTGATAGTCGATAGCGATTGAGGTCGGGAACCCGAACTGCTGGTCGTAGGTAACGTCCAATTGATGGACGTTCCGGTCGATTGCATCATCCACCATGTCGAACAAATCGATGACGGTGTCGAATATATTGAAATTCTCGAGCGCAATGTCGATCGTGTCCGGCCAGAAACCACGCACTGACACGATCTCACCGTTTATCACTGACACATATGCAGGACCAGCGAAAAAACAAAAACACGATCGATGTTGACGATAGGTGTAGTTGGCAATTCCCGCATCGAGCCATTTCTTGCGGTTGTCGTCGAGTTCATTTTGACGCCCGCTCCCGAGCACGTCACCAATCAAACAACCTGAGAGAATGAACAGAAGGGATACCACAAAAGGCGTTTTCCATCGTTGCACGACATTCCTCGAAGCTGGTAGTTCACGTTATACCCCGTGAGATATGGGTTGGTCACTAATCATTCCGGTGCCGGGCCGCCACGTGTCGAAGTTACCATTTACATGAACGACATCTAATCCATCCCGTTTGAGCATGGATACCGCTGCCGAGGCCCGTTCTCCAGTTCGACAATGGACCAGAATGGGCTTGTCAATCTCGATTTCGTTTACACGTGCGCCGAGACGAGTGTGCGCGATGTTTTGCGCCCCAACAATTCGCCTTTCGGTGAACTCGGTTTG
>JAZDDD010000247.1:0-15463 GCA_036679545.1 Gemmatimonadota bacterium
GCCGAAGAAATGTTGGGACTTCGATTGATGTCACTGCACAACGTTCGATTCTTGATCAAGCTGGCCGAAGACGCACGAGACCACATCCTGGACGGGTCGTTTGACCGGTGGCATCAGGACTGGCTGGACCAATACCAAAGAGGCGCTACGTGACACCAGGACTTTTGTTCTTTTTTCAAGACGGTGGCCGCACGGGCCCTGGGTTCTCCGTTTTCATCTTACAGATGCTCGGGTTTGTGGCCATCATCTATTTCTTGATGATTCGCCCCAAGATGCGGCAAGAAAAACGGCATCGAGAACGACTCTCCCAACTCCGCAAAGGTGATGAGATCGTCACGGCAGGAGGAATCGTGGGTAAGATCGTACATCTGACGGACACCGAACTCACCATAAAAAGCGACGACGCTCGGTTGCGCGTTGTGCGCGAACGTGTGGCGGAGGTTCGCGGCGAAAAGGAATCAAAGAGCAGCCAGTGACATTGCTCAAGTTGCATCTGCTTGGTTCGCCGGTGCTTCGCCAGCAAAGCGACGAGGTAACGATATCGAGTGAAATCGAGAAACTCGTCAAGGACCTTCACGAAACGATGTACGCGGCTGAAGGTATTGGGCTTGCCGCCAACCAGGTCGGGGTCGCCAAGCGCGTGGCAGTCGTTGATGCCGCAGACACAAAGATCGTACTCATCAATCCGACAATCGTTGAACGCGAGGGCGACGTACGGGGCGAGGAAGGTTGCCTCTCGGTTCCCGACATATACGGCGATGTAGATCGCGCTCAGCGTATTGTCGTGGAGACCACCACACTCCAAGACGATCGGCAACGGTTCGAGTTAACCGATTTGGCCGCCCGTGCCGTCCAACACGAAATCGATCACCTGGATGGTATCCTGTTCCTGGATCACGTCGGCCCCTTGCGTAGACGGATGCTACTGAAGAAGTGGAAAAAGGCGCGGAAAGGGGAGACCAGTTACATCCAGGACCTCGCATCACACAAGCGCGCAACCGGATAGTGCGCATCGCATTCTTTGGAACACCCGAGTTTGCGGTCCCATCCCTCAGGGCACTCCTCGGCGAAGGATTTCCGGTCGTAGCCGTCGTGACCCAACCGGACAAACCACACGGCCGATCGCGATCTCGCACGGTGCCACCACCCGTCAAGATTGCCGCGGAGCGCGAGGGGATCGCGGTGTATCAACCCACCACCCCGCGAGACGCCTCGTTCATGAAAACGATCGAGGGATTGAATCTCGACCTTGGGGTCGTGGTAGCATACGGGCATATTCTCCGCCCCGAGTTGTTGGCAATTCCCACGCTGGGAATGATCAACGTACATGCTTCGTTGCTTCCTGAATTGCGCGGTGCCGCGCCAATCCAGCATGCCATCCTGACTGGCACCGACGAGACCGGTGTGTCCATCATGCAAATGGAAAAAGGAATGGATTCGGGCCCCGTCATGCTTCGAGTGCCGACACCAATCGCTCCGGACGAGACGTTCGGAGAACTCACCGTGCGGTTGGCCGAAGTCGGTGCACTGGCATTGATCCAAGCTTTGACGTTGGTCGGCTCGGGAAACGCCGAACCAACGGAACAGGACCATTCCCGCGCGACGATGGCCCCAAAGATCACGCGCGAAACAGCCAAGATAAACTGGCACGAGTCGGGTATGAGGATATCACGACTCATTCGGGCCATGGATCCGGCCCCAGGCGCCTGGGCTCTTCTCGATAATGTTCCGGTAAAATTCTTCGGGCCACGGCTCATCGACTCAAACAACGGCCGTGCGCCAGGAACAGTCATTCGGCGCGACGACGGCTTCGCGATAGCAGCCAAACATGACGCGATTCAATTTATGGACCTGCAACCCGCCGGTCGTAAGCGGATGCCCGCGGCAAGTTGGTTGCGAGGTTTTCCAAAGGACTCAGAAATCACGTTTCGATGAGTCAGCTTCCCCGAGTCCACGTCGTCACGAACGATCGGATCATAGCAAGTAGCGAATTCATTACTATATCAACCTCTTTGATGCACGAACCAATCGCACTGCATCTGCGCGGTCGTTCCCTTTCCGGCATCAGATTGCAGAACATAGCCAATCTGTTAGGGCCCATCGGCAATAAGACATCGATCGTGATCAACGACAGAGTGGACATAGCGGTTGCGACCGGCGTCCAAACGGTCCATTTGCCGGAGGAAGGTCTCCCACCGGCGCGTGTAAAAAGTGAATTTGGTCCTCATCTAACCGTCGGATGCTCGACACATTCCAACACAGCGGCGGTGCGCGCATTCGAGGGCGGGGCCGACTACGTTTTTCTTGGCCCTGTGTGGCCAACACAATCCCATCCGGACCGTGACGCTCTCGGTATCGAGGCTATCCGCGCAGTTGATCGCGGCAGGGTAGTCGCAATTGGGGGTGTCACGGTTGAGCGGATTCCGTCTTGTCTGGATGCCGGCGCCTACGGTGTCGCCGCGATCTCCGCCATTTGGGAGGCCGGCGACCCGGTGTCCGTGGTTAGGGCGATGTGTGATATCTTTCGGGTCCGGTCCAATTGAGTAGAAATACAGTGGAATCAAACGAGCAACAAATAAATGTTACGGTGAATGGTCAAGCACGGTCGTCTCAGGCTGGACAGTCGCTTGATGTATTGCTGCGCGAACTCCAGTTAGATTCGCGCATGGTCGTCGTGGAGCACAACGGTGTAATTGTCCGGCGCCCCGATCTTACGAAAACAAGATTGGACGAAGGAGACAATGTGGAGCTTGTACACTTTGTGGGTGGAGGGTAACGAGGTTGTGACAAATGCGTTGGAAATCGGTGGGCGCAGTTTCCAATCGCGACTGATGGTTGGCACCGGAAAGTATGCGGACAATTCCACCATGGTGCAGGCCATCGAGGCCAGCGGCGCTCAGATCGTGACCGTCGCGGTGCGGAGGGTCAACCTAGATCGGTCGCAAGACGAAAACATCCTCCACCATCTCAGCCCCGATCGGTTCTTTCTCCTCGCGAACACCGCCGGGTGTTATAACGCGGATGAAGCCGTGAGATATGCACGCCTGGCACGAGAGGCTGGCTTCAACGAATTCGTGAAGCTCGAGGTCATCGGCGACCAAGAAACCCTCATGCCTGACGTCGTCGGGTTGGTCGAAGCAACGAAGGTACTCGTCACCGAAGGTTTTCAGGTAATGGCCTACACAAACGACGATATCATTACCGCCTTGCGACTCGAGGACGCAGGATGTGCAGCCGTGATGCCTCTTGCATCACCAATCGGCAGCGGACTGGGACTTTTAAATCCGTACAACATCAGAACGATCAAACATCGACTGAGTTTACCAATCATTGTAGACGCGGGGGTCGGGACCGCCTCCGACGCATGCGTCACGATGGAGCAGGGCGTGGATGGCATCCTCATGAACACGGCCATAGCCGCAGCCGCCCATCCCGTGGCCATGGCAGGCGCAATGAAACTTGCGGTTGAAGCAGGCCGCTTGGCATTCATATCCGGCCCAATGTCACGCAAAGAGGTCGCAAAGCCCTCCAGTCCAACAAAAGGCATGTTGGATCAAACGTGAAAACAAAGCGGGCAGAGCCACGCTCCGCTGCACTCGAAATTCTCAAACGCACAAGACAAGGTCAACCATTCGATGCGACGTTGACCGTCGCAATGCGAGACCTGTCAGCCCGGGATAGCGGTCTCGCACATGAGATTGCGGCCGGTGTACTGCGTCACCGACGTGTGATCGACAAAGAAATCCAACATCGGTTAACACACCCCGAGACGAAACTGGCCGACCGCATACACGACATTATTCGCATTGGTGTGTTCCAACTAATTTATTTGAACAAGATTCCATCATACGCGGCCGTTTCGTCCGCGGTGGACCTGGCCCGCGATGTGGGCGGAAAAAAGACGGCTGGTTTGGTCAACGCCGTGCTTCGGAATGTGGACCGCTCAGGCCGCGCAATCGATCTCACGCAATGCTCCGTCGCCGAACGGCATTCGCATCCTGACTGGCTGGTAAACCGATGGCACGACACCTACGGACCAGCGGGTACGGAGCGCTTACTCGACTTTTTCAATACAAGACCGTCACTCGTCGTTCAATCGGCACGATGGGATGAAGACATGCTGGTCCGCGCCTTCCGCGCCGCGGACGTGCAGTTCACGGCCTCGCCAACACAACACGGGATTGTGATCGACACCGGGGACGTCAGCGGCCTACCCGGGTATAAGGAAGGTGCGTTTATCGTCCAAGATCCAGCACAACGGGCGTTGTTAGAATTTGCCGCCATTCCCCAAAACGTAAACATTTGGGATGCGTGCGCCGCGCCCGGTGGTAAAGCGGTCACCATGGCCGCGGGACGAACGGTGATCGCAACGGAGGTATCGCCCCGTAGGACAAGAACCCTGATTGAGAACAAGGAGCGTGTCGCGCCAAGGTTGCACGTCGTGATCGCGGACGCGATACGTTTTCCGTTTCGCGACCACCACTTCGATGTGGTAGTCGTGGACGCCCCATGCAGCGGAACAGGGTCCATGGCCCGCCATCCCGACGCAAGATGGTCACTCACGCCCGAAAGGATTCGAAAGGCAGTCGAAATGCAACGCGGGATACTCGACGCCACCGCAAACGCGGTCAAGCCAGGAGGTCTTCTCATTTACCTGACCTGTTCGTTGGAATCCGAAGAGAACGAGCGACAAGTGGATCGGTTCTTAGAATTACATTCAGAATTCGAGCGTACACGGGAAGACCTGTCTATTTTTCCACCTGACCAGAGGACGGACGGAGGCTACGGCGCGCGCATGAGGAGGGCAATTTGAAGGTTCGACGACGCACTAGCACGGGATCTACGTGGGGGAAGCTCGCACGGTGGTTGAACCCCCGTTCGTGGTTCGCCCGCGCATCGTCGAATCGTCAGACCCGACCCAAGGGATCATCTCGCAGGAGTTGGATGAAAACGGCCAGCGAGCCGTTCGATGCGCCTACCCAATCCACCGTTTCATCCGGCGCAGCGGTACCCGAAAATTCGACGAACCCGCCGGTTGCGGAAACCCGCCCGGCGGCGCACCCTCCCGGGGTAGAAGACACGACTCCGCACGAGGGCTCGACCCCAACGATGACTGCAAAGAACCGTCCAAAACCGATTCGAACGAGTGTCGGGACTCGGCGCCCCAAGCGAATCAGGGGCGTTTCGGGGATGGACGGACGGTGGCTCTTTGGCGGAACGTTTGTTGGATCGTTGCTTACCGGATACTTGGTGGCGGCCGTCTTCTTCTTCCCGGCACCGTTTTTCTCCGCGGTCGAGACGGTCCCCCGTGTTATCAATTTACCAATTGAGGAGGCCCGGGCAGCGCTCGAGTCGGCGAATCTCGTAGCTGGCGATCCGCGGAGGGAAAACCATCCGACGTATTCACGGGGTCACGTGGCATGGCAAGATCCACCCGAGGGAGTGAGAGCACCCGCCGGAACCATCGTTCGCCTGGCCGTTAGTCGCGGACCCCAGCAGATCCCCGTTCCAGACGTCAGCCGATACGATTCGGATCTCGCAACCATCCTGATCACGAGATCGGGGCTTTCGGTCCGTCGCCGCGACTCGATCCAAACCGCGTTGCCGCGTGGCGTGGCCGTCGGTTCGCGACCGGCCGCCGGCACAACATTGGCACCGGGGTCGGGCGTAGTACTCATTGTGAGTCGGGGTGCTCCAACGATTTCGGTGCCGGATATGGCCGGATTGACGCTCGACGAAGCACGAGAGGAGTTGTCGCGGCTAGGTTTAACGATGGGCAGGTCGTGGCGAGAATTCTCGAACGCACAGCCAGAGGGGTTTATCTTCCGTCAGGAGCCCCCGGCAGGAACACTCATCGCGGCCGGAACACCCATCAACGTTGTGATAGCGCGGACACCATGAGCAGCAGATCAGTCGTTATCGCGCCCAGCGTTTTGAGCGCCGACATCACCCATTTGTCAGACCGAATTGGACAAGTGGTCGATGCGGGTGCGGACTGGATTCACGTCGATGTGATGGATGGGCATTTCGTCCCAAACATCACGTTCGGGGCCAACATGATCTCCGCACTCACAAGCATTACAAACGTGCCACTCGATGTTCACCTCATGGTGACGGAACCAGAACGGTACATCGAGCCGTTTGCCAAAGCGGGAGCGAGTGTCTTCACCTTTCACCCCGAGGCAACCACCCACACTCAACGACACCTCTCAACCATTCGGGAGCATGGGATGAAAGCCGGGCTGGCCATAAATCCCTCAACACCACTCTCGTCAATTGTGGAAGTCGTGGATGACTTGGATCTTTTGTTGATCATGAGCGTGAATCCAGGATTCGGTGGCCAATCGTATATTCCTGCGTCTACCGATAAGATTCGCCGTGCACGGGGGCTGTTAGATCAGCGACACAGCGGGGCGTTGTTAGAGGTTGACGGTGGCATCACCATCGGAACCATAGCAGATGCGTTCACCGCGGGTGCCGACACGTTTGTCGCTGGCTCCGCAATTTTCGGCACGGAATCGCCTGCGCAGATGGTCAAAGACCTGCGGGCACGTTGCACGGAAGGAAGTTTGGTATGAACGGTTCGACACGCAATCAATGGATCGCCGTAGGTGTCATCGTGACCCTGTTAGCCGGTGCGTTGACCGTCGGCGTTTTCCTGAGCGAAGACGTCCTCCGTGTTCAAGTCGGTGCCCAAGCCCCCGACTTCAGCGCCATAGATCTAGCAACTGGCGACACCGTAGCGCTGGCCGACTACAAAGGCGAGGTGGTATTGTTAAACGTGTGGGCCACGAACTGTGCCCCGTGTCGTGTGGAGATGCCTTCCATCCAACGTTTGGCAAATAGACTGCGACCCGAAGGGTTGAAAGTTTTAGCCGTTAGCGTAGACGTTATCGGTCAGGAACGTGTCAAAGCCTTCGCGGACGAGTTGCAACTGGACTTCACGATCCTGCAAGACCGTAAACAGCGCATCACCGCCACGTACCAAACCACGGGCTTGCCGGAGACATTCGTCATCAACAGGCATGGTGAGATCGTTCATTGGCACATTGGGGCAGACGAATGGGACAAGCCGGCACACATCAACAGATTGCGTCGGTTGTTGAATGATACAACGAAGGGCAATTCGTAGCCGCAACGTCACGACGATCGTATCGCATACACACGGTACTAAAGGAATTCTCGCATGAGTGGTTCGACACGCAATCAATGGATCGCCGTAGGTGTCATCGTTACTCTGTTGGCAGGGGCGCTGACCGTCGGCGTGTTCCTCAGCGAAGACGTCGGTCGAGTAGAGGTCGGTACGGATGCACCTGACTTCACGGCCGTTGACTTGGCAACGGGCGACACGGTGAGGCTGGCCGATTACAAAGGCGAAGTCGTACTGCTCAACCTCTGGGCCACTTGGTGCGCACCGTGTCGCATAGAAATGCCGTCAATCCAACGCCTTACTGACCTACTGCGCCCCGAGGGCCTCAAGGTGCTGGCAGTCAGCGTGGATGTTGTGTCTCCGGAGGACGTGATGTCTTTCGTGAACGAGTTGGCGCTTGACTTCACCGTCCTACAAGATCGAACCCAACGTGTTGAGATGGTCTATCAAACTACCGGTCTTCCGGAGACATTCGTGATCAATAGGCGCGGTGAGATCGTGCATTGGCACATTGGTCCGGACGAATGGGACAAGCCGGCACACATCGAGCGGTTGCGCCGGTTGTTGCAAGAGCAAACGGAAGGCGAATGACGTTTGACTTTCGCGAAGCCATTGTAAAAAACTGGCCTATAAAACTCACGGCGTTCGCGCTTTCCGGAGTGTTGTGGGCAGCCGTCGCCGCGCAAGAACCAACCACGCAACTCGTTCCCATCACATTAAATATCGAAACACCACCGGGTAGGGTCCTAACACAACGAGCACCGGAGGTACAAGCGCTTGTCACAGGAACGGCACGCGACATGTTCAAGCTTTACACGTCACGACCCGTAATTAACAAACTTGTTCCGGAAACCCGCGCCGTAAGCCACACACTGGATCTGTCGATACAGGATATCAATCATACAACTGACGTCAGTGTGACTGTACAGGATATACGTCCAAGACAAATCGAAATATTCATGGATACGGTCGCGCAACGATGGGTTCCGGTCCAGTTACGTGTCACCGTCATACCGGACAACGGGTTTGAACTCGTCGGCGGACTCGCATCCGAACCGGACACGATCCTGATATCGGGGCCGCGCAGTCTCGTGCGAGACATAGCTTTCATCCCTACGGTATCTGACACACTTATTGGTGCACGCGAGTCATTCACTCAATCGGTCCCGTTGGACACGGCAGGATTGCGGGTGGTGGAACCAAGTGTACGTGACGTGTCCGTCGTGGCCACAATCACCCGTATAGCTACACGTGTGCTTTCCAACGTCCCCGTGACCGTAGCCGGACGTGCGGGGACGTGGGAGACTGACGCCACAACGGTCCTCGTAACGGTTGAAGGACCCGCAGATCGTGTAGAGCGACTCACGGCCGACAGCATCGCGGTTACAGCACGTCCCAGTGGAACGGCGGATACACTCACCGTGAGACTCGCGGTGCGTGTGCCATTGGGCATCTCCGGATGGGCCACACCTGATTCGGTGATCGTTCGCCGACGTGGCGATGCCTAACACCGTTCTTGGGATCGAGACATCGTGCGACGAGACATCGGCGGCTGTCCTAGTCGCCAACGGCGGCGCGCCCAAAATCTCCAGCTTAGTCATCTACTCACAGGATGTGCATCGTGTGTTCGGCGGTGTCGTACCTGAATTGGCAAGCCGCGCGCATTTACAAAAAATTGGACCGGTGGTACAACAAGCCCTTCGGGATGCCGGGGTCAGCATGTCTGATATCGACGCCATCGCGGTGACGGCCGGACCCGGCCTGATCGGTGCTTTGCTCGTGGGCGTTTGTTACGCCAAGGGTCTTGCGGCGAGCACAGGCAAAACCCTGGTGGGTGTGCACCACCTCGAAGGCCATCTATTCGCTTCACTGCTGCACGATACGCAATTGCACCCACCCTTCGTGGGGCTCGTTGTGTCGGGCGGGCACACTGTCCTGCTCGACGTACCGGAATGGGGGCGTTACCACTTGCTGGGTAAAACCCGTGACGACGCGGCAGGCGAGGCGTTCGATAAAGTGGCAAAGATGCTTGGGCTTGGTTACCCTGGCGGACCGGAGATTGAACGGATGGCGAGCAAGGGGACTGACACATTCGATTTCCCCCGGCCCCTGCTCGGTGATGGGTTCGACTTTTCCTTCAGCGGTCTAAAAACGGCCGTGTTGTACACAATACAAGCCCGCAAATCGGTTGACGGCGTCGTACCAGATCTTGCCGCTTCGTTTCAAAACGCCGCCTTTGACGTCTTGATCAATAAGGTCCTGGCGGCGGTGGATCGAACTGGGTACCCTACCGTCGTATTGGGTGGCGGAGTGGCATGCAGCCAAACGCTGACGGCCCGAATGGAATTGGCACTCCAGTCTCGTGCCCGTCTATCAGTGGCACCGCCCAGGCTGAACGCCGATAACGCTGCAATGATTGCGCGTGCCGGTTGGTACCACCTCGAACGCGGACACGCCAGCGACTTTACATTGGACCCCCAGGCAGCCATGCCTTGGCCCGGACTCGTGGAAACAACTGACCAAACCTTGAACCACGCAACGCAATGACCGTTTATCCGCTCGCATTCTCCATTGGCAGCCTGACTATTACGGGTTATGGGCTGATGATGATGGTAGGGTTTCTCGTAGGCGGATGGACCATTCAACGCCAGCTGCGTCAGCGGCAGTTGAACGAAGACTATGCCGCCGACATCGTGGTGGCTTCGGTCCTGGGTGGCATCATCGGAGCCAAACTTTGGTTTGTCGCTCTTACGGGGGATATGGGCGCACTGTTGTCACGTGGCGGTCTGGTGTGGTATGGCGGTTTCTTGGGCGGTGTAGCTGGAGTCTTCCTCAATAGCATCTGGAAGAAAGTACCGATCCGTTTGACGATGGATCTGTGTGCTCCAGCGGTTACGATCGGTTATGTCTTGGGCCGAGTCGGATGTTTCATGGTACAGGATGATTATGGAGTGCCGACAAGTCTTCCGTGGGGTATGCGATTCCCACAGGGCCTTCCTCCTTCAACAGCGCAGAATCTTCAACAACAGTTCGGCGTGCCGATTCCCGAAGGCGTCTCCGCGTTCGAAGTCCTGCAGGTACATCCCACACAGTTGTACGAGGTCGCAATCATGCTCGTGGCGTTCTTCGTCCTGTGGAGATTACGTTTCCACACCAAGGGCACCGGTTGGCTCATGGGTTTGTATCTGGCCATGGCGGGTGTAGAACGTTTTGGAATCGAGATTCTACGCGCCAAAGACGACCGGATTTTCGGTGCGTTCACCATCGCACAGATGGCAAGCATCGGACTCGTCCTGGTCGGTATGGCAACGATGGCAAAATTGTGGAAGGCAGCTCGGGTAGATATTCCCGCTGGTGCCGCCGTCCTTTACGAACGAACGTGACTGGCCTACTCCGATCCCTTGTAACGCACCAGTAGCGGGATATCGTTTACGTAATCCTCCTTTTTTGTCCCCGCAAAATACAAGAAACGGCCAAGATTGTCGGAAGTGAAACCGATGACCGCACTGGCGTGTGACACGCCATAGTTACCTGTATCTGTTTGTTCAATGACACCGGGCTGGAAACGCATCTGAAGTTGGATGGCATCAACGTCCTCCTTCGGTCCTCTCAACCCAACAAACGATGGATGAAACGCGCCAAGCCACTCTGCTAACCTCTCAGCGGTGTCGCGTTCGGGATCGACCGAAACGAAAATGACCTTGAGCCGGTCGATCACATCGGCATCGAGTTCCCCGAGCGCCGACGCAATCTGTGCCATATGGATGGGACAGATTGGATGGGACAGATGTCCGGGCAGTATGTGTAACCGAAAAACAGCAGGGTTCCGTAACCGTCCGTATCCTCGCGAAAATTGAACTCGCGATTGTTCTGATCCGTCAGCGTGAAATCAATTTTCGGAACGTAAGGCGTCACACTGCCACCGCGGAAATCTTCTAGCAGTATTTCTGGTTGTGTTTGACAACCGCTTAGAATTACAAACAAAGCGACGAGCGAACAGCGAA
Source organism: Gemmatimonadota bacterium (assembly GCA_036679545.1). Lineage (GTDB taxonomy): Bacteria > Gemmatimonadota > Gemmatimonadetes > Gemmatimonadales > GWC2-71-9 > JAZDDC01. The sequence continues at coordinate 11,155 of JAZDDD010000247.1, forward strand.
CAGCGAACGTTGAACGGCGAACGTTGAACGGCGAACGTCGAACAGCGAACATCGAACGTCGAAGGCTGAACGCCGAACGTTCATGTGTAGGGTCCTTGAGTCTTGAGCGTCGCATGTTGAGCGTTCACCGTCCAATGTTCAATGTTTAGCGTTCAATGTTCAGCGTTCAATATGTTCAGCGTTCGCCGTTCGGCATTCGCCGTTTAGCACGACCATCGCAATTGCCGTATCGATGGAGTGGCTGATCGAAATCAGCGATTCTTGTATACCCAACCGCTCCGCCGCTTCCTGGGCTCTTCTACGAAATACAAGTTCGGGGCGTCCACTGGCCGCAGACACAACTTCGATTTCTAACCAATGGATTCCGGCGGCGGCGTTGGCTGCCTGAAGGGCTTTATACGAAGCCTCTTTGGCTGCTACGCGACCGGCAACGTGCTGCGCGGTTGGCGGAGGGACCGATTCCCAAATCGTTGAAGTATCCGTTCGATACGTCGAATTTCAACGAGATCCACACCGATTGATAATGTTCTCACGGGCGGGCCACAAACAGCCGTTTTCGCAACACCGTTTCTCCCATCCGAATAATCACGATGTACGCACCGTTGTTAATAGGCGAGCCGTTCACGTTTCGAAGATCCCAGCGAAACGCACCCTGCGCACTCGGTACGTCAGTTTTGAACACTAAATCGCCGCGGAATGTGAAAATCTTTACCTCCGTGATGTCACCTGCCGGCGGCCACGATATGTACACACCATCAGAGCGAACAGGATTTTCGGAGACACGGGCTGTGATTGGGGGCCCGGCGACGTCAAGGTCTCTCGCGGCCGCGTCACCCAATACCTGGATTGCATCGACCCACCACAAAAGGCTGTCGGAGAACATCCGGAAACGAATGGAGGGCGTCGACTGATTGACAGGCACCGACACCGGATACCAATTGAGTCCAAGACCCACAACGACATCAGCGGTACGCCATGTGATACCGCTATCCAGCGAAAACTGTACGGTGCCTCGGAAATCAGCACGGCCAATGGAACCAAAGTGACGGTTCCAAAACGACAGACGCAACCGTTCATAACCCCAGGTCGTAATTTCCGGCGAGACCAACGTGTCTTGCCATCCAATCCAGGAAGTGTTTCCCGTCACACCGCCCGAATCGGTTGGCCAACCCTGCCACTCCGCACCACCCGTCCCTTGATCTGCATAGTGAATGACCGCTCCACGGAGTTGCGGCGAGATATCCACCGAGCCCGGGAAAGTCACCTGCGTTACGTCACCCGATCGTCGTTGCCGCAGCGTTCCGGTTTCCAGTTCGCCCCCACGCAGTGGAACCGTTTGTTGTCCGTTCACGCCACGGACAACCGCGGTCGTTCCCAAAAAATTGGATTGTCCCACAACGCGAACAGACGGCGCGGCGGTCTCAAAATAGACACCCTCCGCCATTTGACCGGACGGACCAATCGCGCGCTCGGGATCGCCAGCCGCCTCAATCATGGAGAGGGCAAATGGTAAATTGTCACTCACCACCTGCGCTATTTGTACGGAGTCGTCTGGAAAAAGAAAACCGTACTGGATTCCGGCATCACAACAACCCGCAGTTAACTCGATCGTAAACGCCAACGTACCCAACTCACGGTAAAGCCACTCCGTATAGTCGCCGTTGACGGCATAGAGTTTCCAACCGGGACCCGAGGTATAGAACGATCTTGTCGAATTGGAATTGCGATCAAAAATGGCCGGCGCCAATACTGATCCAGCCAGATTTGCATAAACGGGAAGGTCAGGCGGCAGCACACCCCAATCGTGGGAATAGGGATACAGAATCACGTTGCCAAAGCTGTGGTAGGAAAGCCCAATGACCGGCGGATATTCGCGGTGGAACTGTATCAGTGCCTGTGTCTCCGGTTCGGAGCCACCAGACGTTCCACGGTACGTTTCAGATGCGCCGATGGCACTCGAACCGATGTCATTGTAAGCCCATAGTCCAGGAAAATTCCGGTTGATATCGACACCAAAGGTCCCGCCACCATTGTCTCGTCGGTTCTTGCGCCACAGACGTTGCACGTCATGTGTGTATTGATACCCATCCGGGTTCACAACCGGGACGACCCAAATGTCGCGTGAGTCGATCAACGCTTGGCCACCGGGAACGTTTGGCAATGAATCAACCAAATAATCCAACAGCCCAAGCGTCATCATCGGTGTGATCCACTCTCGCGCATGCGTCGTTGCGGCAAAGGATACGTTCGGGCGCGCCGCGCTCTCATCCGCGGGACCCACCTTGAGTGCCAGAATCGGCCGACCCTCGAGCGAGAACCCGATCGTATCCATGGTGACGGCGCCTTTACTTGCTGCAAGGGTCGCCAGGCGGTCGTGGAGACCCGTCACCGGCGTATCGAAATCGGGATAGTTGATTGCTTGCGTGCCGGCTGCGGAAATTGTTGGTGGAACCGAAACATCGTGACCGTCAGACACCAAAATCGATCGTTGGACGTCTGACGCCACCACCCACACGTATCGAACACCATCTTCGGCGTCGATTCCCAAAATGGCGTGGCCACGCATCGCTATTGCCTGAAGGTCCTGCTGGGTCTCGAACCGCACGCGTGTCATTTGCAGTTGTTGACCCACCACGACGCTCGGGACCAACAGTGCGATCACCGCAAGAACGCGAATATTGAATCCCATAGAGGTTGAAGCCAACCCGGCACAGGAAGAACACCGCCAAGCATCATGCCCGCCCATGCGGCGAGAGCCGCACCCGTAACGCCAGTTACGAAAACAGGCCAAAGTGTTTTTCGCCAAGCTGCAAGCGCGTCTGCAACGCTTTGCCAATGACTGATCTCCCGATCGACGGCACCTTCCAACGCGAGCCAAGCCGCCTCCAATCGCCGAGCCGCGTATCGAAGCGCGTCTTGCCATTCATCGACGGCTTCGGCTTCGCGCGCGGTCGCGGTCATCGCAACGGTGCCCTTCTCATCTATAACGACTAAGGCCGGGATGAGCCCTCCACCGGCCGCTCCCAATCGCGCAGCCAGGGCCCGCTGTTCGACGTCGGTCATCGACACGCGTCTGCAAAGCCGCGCTGGCATACGGACCGCCTTGGCCTCGGCAACCAAACGACGTTCGATGGTTTCGGTAAGGCGTTTGGCAACCGCGTTCACTGCTTCTTCCCACACACCCATCCATACCGAGCGCTTCAATGCCGCAATCGCCGCTTGACGCTCGTGACCGGCGGCAAGACGCCTGGCCTCCCCCGCATGCTCCATCAACCGTGTCACCAGTTGCAGGCGGAATTCGTCCAGCGTCAGCCCCAGGTGACCCAATTCTGTACCCGTAACCAGTTGGCCAAGTGATGGACCGAGTTCTGGAATGCGCAGCGGAATCAAGAGCTTGGGAGTGGTCATGCAAAAATTGCCGACTCGACCGCGATCGGGTCGGAGAGGTCCTCGAACACCGCGTACGCCCCGGCCAACTCGAGGTCATCCACCACGTAACGCCCGGTTGCGACACCAATTGCTCGCGCGCGAATCGAGTTGCCACATGTCACGTCAGCCGGTGTGTCACCAATTATCACGACCTCCGCCCCGGTCGGCACGCGACCCATAAACTCCGACGCCCGTGCGGCAGCAATGGATGGAAGCGCCGGGCGTTGGGCGGCGTCCGAACCAAAGGCACCGACACGAAACCGCCCTGGTTCGATACTCGCAGAGCGAAGTTTGAGGTGGGCGCCCCGCTCAATGTTTCCTGTAAGCAAACCCATCAGCACGTCGGACCGTTTTTCGAGTCGGTCTAGAAGGTCCCCCACACCCGGATAGATACGGGACTGGTCCCCAATGGCAACCAATTCGTCCTGGAGGAACTCGAGGTACCTCTCACACACGTTGTCGATCACATCATCGGACGGTGGGCCTTCATGGCCAGCCTCATCTATCAGCTCGGCTATGATCTCGGGGTCCGTCTTACCGTCGAACCGAACTCCATCGTATACATGACCATCACCAAAAACTGTTGCCATGGCGCGATGGACCGCACGGCGGCCCGCGCCGGCCGTATGGAGCAACGTGCCGTCTATATCGAACAAGACGAGTTTTTTCATGGGCAGGAAAGATAAGCGCGACCAGGGCCGGAAAGAAAAAGACCCGCCATAGGGCGAGTCTCAAGGTCGTAATGTTACAACACCGGGGCCCATCAACCCGCCTGCCACGAACAGGGGGCTGGAGCGTGGGGATAGCAGGCCAGGCCAATGGAGCCGCCGGTCCAAACAACTTCTTCCTTCACGGCTACCTAAGGCAGGCTTCATACCAT